>NZ_JACSWC010000368.1 GCF_016888165.1 Halomicronema sp. CCY15110
GTTGTCTGCCTTTGAGGCGATTTCCCGCGTCCTTACCTCACAACAAGCTGATTGGCTACTGGGTTGAGCAATTACCATTTGGAAGCAGAGCAGGAATCAGGTTGCGCTCCCCTCAGTTTCTAGCAATACGGGTGAAAACCCTTTTAGAATGAAAAGCAATTCGTGGCTGAGATCTCCGGAAGTAATTGGGAGTTGCCGCGATCGCAGGCAACTAAAAAACTAGCTCTAACCCCTGGTGTGTGTACATTGGGGGGCATTTCTGATTGGGTGGTGGACTGACATGGCATTTTCTTCAGTAGTTCGGGCATTAGGGCGATCGCCCCTCACCTCAGAACTTCTCAGCAAGTTGCAGCAGCAGGGGCGCATCAAGCTCAGTGGTGCTCCCCGTTTGCCGAAGGGGCTCGTCGCTTCGACGTTGGCGCAAGAATCCAAAGCGCCGCTGCTGGTGGTGACCGCGACGCTGGAAGAAGCCAGCCGTTGGGCAATTCAGCTGGAAGCCATGGGCTGGAGTACCGTCCATTTTTATCCCACCTCCGAAGCCTCCCCCTACGACCCCTTTGACCAGGAATCGGAGATGACCTGGGGGCAACTGCAAGCCCTCGCCGACCTCACCAGTGCCACGGGCTTAGAGAGAACCGTGATCGTCGCCACCGAACGGGCGCTACAACCCCACCTGCCCCCCGTTGAAGTTCTCAAAGACTACTGCCTCACCCTGAGCAAAGGGCTGGAAATTAACCTGAAGGAGTTGGCCCTGCGGTTGGCCCGCCTCGGCTATGAAAAAGTGTCCCTGGTAGAAACCGAAGGTCAATGGGCACAGCGAGGGGACATCATCGACGTATTTCCCGTGTCGTCGGAACTGCCCATTCGTTTAGAACTGTTTGGGGACGAACTGGAGCGCATTCGGGAATTTGACCCCGCCAACCAGCGATCGCTCGACGCCATCGATCGCCTCGTCCTCACCCCCACCGACTACGTTCCTCTCATCTTGGATGTGCTCAAGGGAAAAAATCTCGTCGATCAACTCTTTCCAGAAGAAGCGCTCGAAGGACTGGCCGACGGCATCTATCCCGAAGGGGTGAGGCGCTGGCTGGGGCTGGCGTTTGACGCCCCGGCTTCCCTGTTGGATTACCTGCCCGCAAATACCGTCATCGCCCTGGATGAACCGGATCAGTGTCAGGCCCACAGCGATCGCTGGGTGGAACATATCGATGAGCAGTGGCAAGAAAATCAAAATACCCTGCGGGAAGGGCAAAGCCCGACAAAATTCAAAATTCAAAATTTAGCAGACGATTTCTCCGATTCCGAGGAAACCCCCAACCCAACCACCCAGCCACCCAGCCACCCAGCCACCCCACTACCCAAACTTCACCGTCCCTTCACCAACGCCCTGGAAGAAATCGCCCTCTTTCCCACCGTTCACCTTACCGAAATCGCCGAGGCCCGAGACAATAGTCTGAATTTGGCCAGCCGCCCCGTTCCCGCGATTCCCCACCAGTTCGGCAAACTGGCAGAAACCATTCGGGGAGAGCGCGATCGCCGCTTCGGCATCTGGCTCATCTCCGCCCAGCCCTCCCGCTCCGTGGCGCTGTTGCAAGAGCACGACTGTCCCGCCCAGTTCATTCCCAATACCCGTGACTATCCCGCCATTGAGAAATTGCAGGGACAGCACACCCCCGTAGCGCTGAAATATTCTGGTCTGGCGGAACTGGAAGGCTTTGTGCTGCCGACCTTTCGGATAGCGATCGTCACCGATCGCGAATTCTTTGGTCAGCACAGCCTCGCCACCCCTGGCTACGTGCGCAAGCGGCGCAAAGCCACCTCCAAACAAGTCGATCCCAACAAGATGAAGCCGGGGGATTTTGTCGTCCACCGCAACCACGGCATCGGACGCTTCCTGAAACTGGAAAGCCTGACGTTAGATGGTGAAACCCGCGAGTACCTGGTCATCCAGTACGAAGACGGACTGCTGCGGGTGGCAGCGGATCAGGTGGGCTCCCTGTCCCGCTATCGTTCCACCACCGATCGCGCGCCGACCCTCAACAAAATGTCGAGCAAAGCCTGGGAAAAGACCAAAGGCAAAGCCCGCAAAGCCGTCCAAAAAGTCGCGGTGGATTTGCTCAAACTCTATGCGCAACGGGCCAAGCTGGAAGGGTTCCGCTTTCCCATCGATACCCCGTGGCAGCAAGAACTCGAAGACTCGTTTCCGTATCAGCCGACGCCCGATCAGCTCAAATCGGTGCAGGACGTGAAGCGCGATATGGAAAGCGATCGCCCCATGGATCGCCTGGTCTGCGGCGATGTCGGCTTTGGTAAAACGGAGGTCGCCGTGCGCGCCATCTTCAAGGCCATCAACTCCCACAAACAGGTGGCCCTCCTCGCCCCCACTACCATCCTCACCCAGCAGCACTACCACACGCTGAAGGAACGCTTTTCCCCCTACCCCATCCAAGTGGGCTTGCTGAACCGCTTCCGCACCGCCCAGGAAAAGAAAGATATCCTGCAACGACTCAAAACCGGAGAACTGGATGTAGTCGTCGGCACCCACCAACTGCTCGGTAAGTCCGTTGCTTTCAGAGACCTGGGCCTGATGGTGGTGGATGAGGAGCAGCGGTTCGGTGTGAACCAAAAGGAAAAAATCAAAGCCCTCAAAACCGAGGTGGACGTGCTTACCCTCAGCGCCACCCCCATTCCCCGAACGCTGTACATGGCGCTGTCCGGCGTTCGGGAAATGAGCCTGATCACCACGCCGCCCCCCTCCCGCCGCGCCATCAAAACCCACCTCTCGCCCTACGATCCCGAAGCCATCCGTAGTGCCGCCCGTCAGGAACTCGATCGCGGCGGCCAAATCTTTTACGTGGTGCCCCGTGTCGAAGGCATCGAAGAAGTCTCCGCTCGTCTGCGGGAATGGATTCCCGGTGCCCGCATCATGATCGCCCACGGCCAAATGCAAGAGGGCGAACTGGAATCCACCATGCTCGGCTTCAGCAGTGGCGAGGCCGACATTCTCGTCTGCACCACCATCATCGAGTCTGGCTTGGACATCCCCCGCGTCAACACCATCCTGATCGAAGACGCGCAAAAGTTCGGGCTGTCCCAGCTTTACCAACTGCGGGGTCGGGTGGGGCGATCGGGCATTCAGGCCCATGCGTGGCTGTTCTATCCCCGCCAGCAAACCCTCACCCCCAAAGCCCGCCAGCGCCTCCGCGCTATTCAAGAATTTGCCCAACTCGGTTCCGGCTACCAGCTCGCCATGCGCGATATGGAAATTCGCGGCGTTGGCAACCTGCTCGGCGTTCAGCAGTCCGGCCAGATGGATGCCGTCGGCTTTGACCTGTATATGGACATGCTGGAAGAAGAAATCGCCGAAATTCGCGGTCAAGAGATTCCCAAGGTGGACGACACCCAGGTCGATCTCAAGGTCACGGCCTTCATCCCCAACGACTACATCGACGACACGGAACAAAAGATGACCGCCTACCGCGCCCTCGCCGCCGCCGACAACAAGCGCGAACTGGCCCAAGTCGCCGCCGACCTCAACGATCGCTACGGCAGCATCCCCTTCGCCACCGAACAGCTCATTCGCGTGCTGGAACTCAAGCAGCTCGGCAAACGCCTCGGCTTCTCCCGCATCAAACCGGAAGGCAAGCAGCACATCATCCTCGAAACCCCAATGGAGGAACCCGCCTGGAAACTCCTCTTCGACGCCATCCCCGGTCACCTCAAGTCCCGCTTTATCTACGCCGGCGGCAAAGTCACCGTGCGCGGCCTCGGTGTATTGAAACCAGAGAAGCAACTTGACAACCTATTGGAGTGGTTCAAGCTGATGCAGGCCGGGTTGCCAGAGAAAGCAGAGGTGGGAGTAGGGGCGATCGCGTAGCGTAAAACGAGCAGAGACTCTTATCGTTGAGCATTCTCTTTCCGTGTCTTCTCTGCATGTGCCTTGCGCGATAAAACTTGAAGGTTATCAAGCACCGTCAAACCGCCATCTGCCATCGGCAGAATATGGTCAATTTGAAAATCCCGTCTCATCTGGCTCTTAAATCCACTTAAAGTACAAGTGATAAAGCCATTTTTGTCTGTGTGTTTCGCAAATACATCATCTTTTATTTCTCGATATAGCGCTGGATCTCTTTCTCTGATTTCAATCATTGTCAGCTTTTCTATTGGGATAGAGTCTGGTATGACAATAGGCGGCTCCATCTTCACATCAGGATAAGCACCCAAAAGCTTATTTACCTCAATATCCACCTGTTTTTTGAAGTATAGATAGTTATATCCAAACAAGACTTGCCAAAAAGATTTTCCATCATTCCAAAGGGAAAGAAGATATTCAGTGATTTGTCTTAGCGTGAGATCATTCTCATATATATGCCTTGCTACAATTGATAAATTGCATTCTCTGCGTTTGCTAAATGCGATAAAATCTGGCTCCATCTCTTTTTGAGCGTAGAAGCGTAGAATATTCCTGATGTCGTCATCTCGATAACCCAATAAGAAAGGATGATTCGGGAAATAAAGATTTTTGACGTGATCAAGCAGATATTCGAGTTCTTCTGATGTTAAAATCTCTCGGTTTTCAATATCAACGACTTTGAACACCGCGGCTAGGTCATTTACAAAGCTGTCATAGTCTTCCTCAGTGTCAGTATAAATTAAAACTTCATAATTTCTCGGGACTGGCTCACCAGATTCAGCGGGCTCAAGAATAGAAAAGCGATATATCCCAACGGGTACTCTTTTCAAAAAATCAAGTTTTTCTAAAGTTGTTGTGTCAATAGAATCATCCATCATCCGAGCAAATTCTTCAATTTTCTCAATTGAGATAAGGCGAGCAATTCGCTTCATTGTCTCAGGATGTGAGTCAATAAACTCACCTTCTTCTTGGTGAAGTTTTTCAGGGTTGACCCAGTTTATTTTATTTTCCCAATTATCAATAAAGCTGACTACATAAGCTTTCTCTGTTCCCCCCGCTTTCTGGCCGCGAAGTGCCCGCCCGATCATCTGTGTCATTAAAATAGTAGAAGTGGTAGGCCGAGTCAGGAAAACAGTCTGTACATTGGGTAAGTCAGTACCCTCTGTTAGCATTTGGACATTAATCAGAACTTCCAAATCTCCGTCTCGAAAGCGCTGTATTTTTTCACCATTCTCCTTAGGTGAAATTTTTGCATTAGTACCCTCCTCAACGACTTGACCGACAACAAAGTCGGAATCGATACCTTTACTCTTAAAAACAGAATTTAGGGCAATTGCATGATCAACGTCGATCGCAAAAACTAATAAAGGTTTATATTTGTCTCGATTTTTAATATAGTGATTTACGATCCAATTATTCCGGATTTTAGAAAGTGCAAGTTTTTGGGCGACTTTCTTGGGGATTGTATCAAAGTTTTCGATTGCTCTGATGTCTTTCTCAGTTAGTTCTTGATGAAAATCTAGATTAGTTTCCAGGCTTTCAAAAATCGGCTCTGAAAGTATACCCCTCGCAATTAAGGTTCTTAAATGCTCTGAAAAGATAATGTCATCTGGAAAAACTTGCTTGAGAAGACCTTTCTCACTTTCGCTTGTCCTGAATGGCGTAGCCGTCAAACCTAATATCTTAAAAGTATTTGACTTCCCCTTTTTCTCAAAGGTTTCTTTGATAGCATTGACTAGCTTTCGATAGGTCTTAGCCGTTGCATGGTGAGCCTCGTCAACCACCAACAAAATAGCATCAGAATGATCAACCCAATTTTTTAGTAAATACTTAAGTCCACTATTTAGGCTATCTTTGCTAGCAATAATAATATCGTCTGTGGGTTCAATGTTGACAGGTATATCATGCTTGGGATGCCCAGAAATTACGCGATACCTGAATTCGTCAACATCACCCAATAAGGCAGTGTAAGAACTCATTTTTAGGGTTTCACAAGCCTGATTTAATAACTCATGCCGGTGGGCAATCCACAGTACCTTTTTGCGCTGACTGATGAAGTTGCGTAAAAGCCAATGGACGGCTGTCAGCGTTTTGCCGCCGCCCGTGGGTAAAACTAGTAGCCCTTCAAAGGAGGATTGGTTTTTCTTGTCTAATTCTTTGATGGCTTCATTCTGATGAGCATAGAGTTCTCGGGGGTTTTTTCCTTTGCTAGCTTGAATCTGACCTGAATACTCTACTTGAACGGTTTGCATTTGACTTCAACCTACGAATTCTAGCAGTACTGGACATTGCGCTACCTCTTGATACAACCGCAATATCACCTACAAAGTGTTCCCGAAATGGAAACGGCTAGAACTTGGCAGAATAATGTCTCGATAAATGACTTGCATGATTTTCATTTATTAAACCCAATGCCACTCAAAAATGACGGTGGGTGAGAGATGAGTAGAATCGATATACGAAGTCTTATAGCTATAAACCTTTTGATGGTACGCACTCCCGCACCACCCCTCACCCTGGAAGCGTTTCTGGAACTGCCAGAGACAAAACCTCCAAGTGAGTACACCGACGGACAAATTATTCAGAAACCGATGCCGCAGGGAAAGCACAGTGCGATTCAGGGAGAGTTGGTGACAACGATTAATAGCGTGGTGAGAAAGCCGCAGCTTGCCCGAGCCTTTCCAGAATTGCGCTGCACATTTGGCGGCAAATCGACCGTTCCCGATATTGCAGTTTTCCGATGGAATCAGATTCCCCGTGATGAAAAAGGCGAGATTGCCAATACCTTTCCACTCGCCCCTGATTGGACGATCGAAATCCTCTCTCCCGATCAAAATCAAACCCGCGTCACCAAAAACATTTTGCACTGCCTCAAACACGGTACTCAAATGGGATGGCTGATTGACCCTGATGAGCAAACCGTATTTGTCTTTCAACCTAGCCAAGAGCCGGAAGTCTTGGATGACCCGAATGCCGGATTGCTATTGCCAGAATTCATGGGCGAGTTTTCGCTAACGGTTGGTGAGCTATTTTCTTGGTTGGTTTGAGCCGGGTTGCCAGAGGAGGAATGGGTGGGGGCGATCGCGTGAACCAGCCGCCTGAAATACAATAAATTCAGACCATCTCCCAGGAGTCCACCGTGACGGAAACTGCCGAAAGACTCAAACTGGAACTGTCCCAACTTTCCATTCGCGATCGGGCAGCACTCGCTGCTTTCCTGATTCAATCCCTGGATGAAGAACCAGAAGACGACGTAGAAGCTGCCTGGGAAGAAACGTTATCTCGCAGAATGGCAGAGATTGAAAACGGTACGGCTTCCGGTCAACCCGCCGATCAAGTGTTGACCCAGTTGAGAGAAAAATACTCGTGAAGCCTGTCAACCTTCACAGTGAGGCCATGCAGGAACTCGACGATGCTGTCGCGTACTACCAAGAACAAGCACCGGGTTTAGGGCTAGATTTTCTAGACGAAGTAGAACAAGCCCTGAAACGAATCCAGCATAGTTCAAACCTCGGCCAACCCTATAAAAATACGAGGCTGCGCCGATATGTGCTCCGAAAATTCCCCTTTCTAATTTTTTACACAGAGTTAGACACCCTGATTTGGGTGGTTGCCATAGCCCACGCAAAGCGCAAACCTGATTATTGGAGAACTCGACAGATAACTTGATGCAAACTGATATGAGTCGGGTTGCAAGCACAAGGAAGGGGTGGGGGCGATCGCAACCAAAGCATCGATTACCCTCCAACCCAGCTTTCAGACGTAAACTTTAGACAGCTAGCAAAAGGTCATCGTGTATGGAAACGTTTCGTCAGGTGGTGACGGTTGGGAGCGATCGCTGTGTAGAGATGACGCTTCCCGCTCCCATTCCGCCAGAGCAAATGGAAATTGGGGCGGTGCAGCCCATTGGCGAGCCAGCTCATCCGCTGCATCATTTACGGCAGCCAGTCCTACAGCAATTTATAACGCTTGAGTTCGCCTTCGACTTTGGCGGTGAGCTGAGCTTTGAGATCGGCAGCGTTGTGAAACACAATTTGTTGCTCTGACGGAATCTCAAACGGAAAATGACCGGGTAGGTCGTCGCGTTCTTGACGGGCGAGGATGATTTGCTCAGGGCGTTTGCATTGCAGGGCGTAGCCGAGTTCGACACAGACGCTGGCATTGGGCAAAAGCGATGGTGGCGAACCGGCCGATTGGGCAACGGAGGTGCCGTCGGCGACAAAGAGCAGCGATTTACGCAGTTTACGCATGAGGGGACTGTTGCGCTTGAGGGCTCCAGCCCCGGAGCGATTGGCTTCTTCCAGACTGAGGGGGAGGCGCGATCGCTGGTTCACTTTTTCGAGTAAGGCTTCTAAGCCTTCTCGCAGCAAGGCGCTCGACTCGGCATAGTCGGTTTGGTAGCAAAAGAAGATGGACGGGTCTTGCTGCACCAAAGATTCTTGTTTGATGAAATAAATTTCGTGGCTGAGCAGGTCAATGTTGGCGATCGCGTAAGTGCCGCTGCCCTCAATGTAGAATTCCACCGCTTCCCCAGCGAGGTAGCGCTGAAACCAGTCGGCTTGCCGCACCGCTTCACTATCGTCGAGAAAATCGGCCCGCAGTCCTGACTTCAACAGACTGTTGCGGCTCAAGCGCAGATCTTGCGATCGCTGCTCTAGCTCCTTAGCCGGTTCGTACTGTTCTAGATACCAAGCTTTGAGGGCAATAATCGCCATAGACGATGTCCTTTTAAAGAAAACGGGTCAGGATTAATAATTACTCGATACTTTACGAGGCATCCCAGCAAAATCAAGGGCATTGGGAAAAATTCCCAATAGTTTTAAGGCCACAGCACAGGGGGATGGGACTGGGGGAGCCGGATGGGGCAATGCGGTCATGCACCGCCACCGGAGAAAGTCGCTGAAATACCACCGAAGAATTTCGATTATAGATCAAATGTACTGACTTAGTCTTGGGCTTCCGGAGTGGACGGCTCAACGTTATCGGAGCCATTGAACCGCTGCCAGATCATTTGCAGTCCCAACAGGGACAAGCCGATCGCAGAGATGGCGAAGACTCCGGTACCAAGGGTAATGCTGCCCAGAACGAGCGTGCGCACGGCCGCCGAGAGGTTGACGACGGTGATGTTGTCAGAGGTGACGGGCTTGTGGGCGAAGGAGGAGGCCACCGCAATTAACATTTTGTAAAACAGCATGGCAAACACCGCCGCCATCAGGGAGCCGGTGAAGGCGCGGAGGATGCGCTGGGTGGAAAGGGGATTTTCGGCGGGGGGCGCGATCGCGGAATCTGGCTGCTTAGATGTCGCCGGGGTGCTCATGGGGCCAACTCATTTTGAGACGGTCACTATCCTGCCATAGAACGCCTGACCATTGGCGACTTACTCAATGAATCGTCAGTTGTAATGTCGGTGGAGGATGGCGGCCAGGGTTGCAGGAGCGATTGTCGCGGCACGTAGAGGGGATGTCGCGGCTGTCCAGTCCGGTTGAGTCCCAGGCAGCAGAGGCGATCGCAAAACGGGGTCAACAAGTTCAGAACGGCTTGGTCGCGTTGATGCAGGCTGCCCCAATTGCCCCAGGCCAACAAAATGCGATCGGCGGCGGCACAGGCCTGCACAATGTGTTCGTCATTGTCGGCACCGATGGGGTGGGCAACGGTTTTGAGAACTTGGGGAGACGCGGTATTGTCGGCACCGATGGGGTGGGCAACGGTTTTGAGAACTTGGGGAGACGCGGTGCAGTAGGCAAATAAGTTCACCACGGTGAGGCGACCAAACTGCCACTGCTGGGCGAGGCACGTACAACGCCGCAGGGTGGGATCATCCTGGCGATGGTCAGCCCGGCTGGGATTGAGCATGATGAGGGCGATCGCTGGGCCGCTGACCGCCCACTCCCGCCGCAGCCAATACCGATATTGTCCGGTCTCGTCAAATTTGGCGGCCCGCTGCATGTTTACCCATTGGCTCAAAATGCTATCTATCCGGTGATGGCCCCGGCTTTAATTGTCGGCCTAAAACGCACAGTTGTCAGGTTGCGGAGTCACGGCCACCGCGGTCACGATCGCACTTTCTCCGCTAGGGTGTCGTCAGTCGCTGACTCCGGGCGGCGCGGCACCACTCACACCCGCCAGACTCACAGATAAACTAAGGGATACCGCGATCGCGGTTGAGCATAGAGTCATGTTGGCCAACGGCTGGGGCAGGTGATGGGGAAATGCCACCTTAATTGTCTCAAAGGCCAGGGCTCTTTTCACCGTTACCGCCTCACCCCATGACTGCGAGACGATGGGATCTGTCCGTCGGACGAAATCTGAATCCGACAGTATTTGTTACATTTGTTAACAGTTCGATCTGCGCCTACTAGGAAAGCTGCTGTGAGAGTATTCGCCTCATTTGACTCGGCCTTACGTTGGAATTTAGGGATTTTGTTCGCGGCGGGACTCTGCTTTTGGGCGGGGTTGGCGGGGCTGTTGCCGACGTTGCCGCTGTTTATTGAAACGTTGGGGGCAACGGGATCGCAAATCGGTATCGTCATGGCCTCCTTTGCGTTCGGTCTCCTGGTGGCGCGGCCTTGGCTCTCCCGGTTGGCCGACGAACAGGGGCGTAAGTTGGTGCTGATGATTGGGATTGTGGCGATCGCGATCGCCCCCTTTCTCTACTTATTCGCGCTGTATTTGCCCCCGCTGGAGTGGCAGCTAAGTTGGGGCGATCGCTCCCTAGATGTCAACGGCGTCTTATTGCTACTGATGGCGTTTCGGGCCTTTCACGGGCTCAGCATTGCCGCCTTCGTCGTGGCCTACAGTGCGCTAATCATCGATATTTCGCCCCCCGCCAATCGGGGTGAGCTCATCGGCTATATGAGTTTGGTGAATCCGATCGGGATGGCGCTAGGGCCAGCGTTGGGCGGCTTTTTGTTGGAGTGGAATGATTTCTCGGTGGCGTTCATTGCCATGGGCATTCTGGGGATCATGGGGGTGCTTTGCATTTCCCAGGTCAAAGAAAGTTATACCCCCACTATGGAGCGCCGCCTTCCAGGCGCACCGCGTCCTCAGTTTTGGAGTTTGCTGCTCACCCCACGGGTGAGAACTCCGGCGTTCATGCTGCTGTTGGTCGGGCTGGCTTTTGGGACTTTGAGCACTTTTATTCCGCTCTTTGTCCGTGAGGCCGGCATTGACCTGAATGTCGGGTTGATTTACTCCACGTCGGCGATCGCGAGCTTTGGGATTCGTCTAATGGTCGGACGCGCGTCGGATCGGCTCGGTCGGGGCCGCTTTATCACGGCGGGTCTGTTGCTCTACACCTTGTCGATGCTGACGTTTTGGCAAGCGGAGTCGGCACAGGTGCTGTTGCTAGCAGGGCTCATTCAGGGGGCCGCAGCGGGTACGTTCATTCCCATGGTGGCCGCAATGATGGGCGATCGCTCGGCCGCCCATGAACGCGGCAAGGTGTTTGGGTTAGTGATGGTCGGGTTTGATGTGGGCATTGCCTTTGCTGGTCCCGTCTTTGGCACCTTTGCCGACTTTGTGAGCTATCGCGGCTGCTTTGGCTTGTCGGGGCTGATGACGCTCCTGGGCCTGCTGGTGTTCATCACCACCTCCAGCAAAGATCTCGACCATTCCCTCCGGTTTTCGCTCGGCCAAGGCCGCGACCTCTACGCGGTGGATTTGTCCCCTGGCAAATGACCGCAGAACCTCCTAGATCGCTGTCTGACCAAACAAACTACCGTTGCCGGATGACTCGTCGCCAATAATTGGGTTAACGCCCGGCATTGAAAGCATCGGTCAGATACCCCGCCGCCGTCTCAACCGCCGCGATCGCATTTTCATACATCATCCGCGTTGGCCCCAAAATGCTCACGCTACCGATGGGCAAAGTGTCGCGGCAATAGGTCGAAGACACCAGGGCACACCCTTGCATGGGTTCCAGCGGATTTTCGGAGCCGATGAGCACCCGCACCCGCCGACCAGAATCATCTTCGGCAGCGGTCTCAAACACGAGGGGCCAGAGCTGGGCTTGCTCCTCTTCCAACAGTTGAACGATGGCCTGCACTTGTTGAGCTTCCGAAAACTCCGGTTGTCGCAAGACCTCACCGAGCCCACTCATCACAAACTGCGTGCTTTCCATGGCTTTTTGATTGCGCTGAGCCAGCAAAGCCATCGCCTCAGTCAGGGTATTGGCATATCGCTGGAACTCACGGTTCAGCTGCCCCCAATCCAACTCGGCAATCTTGTGCAGTGAGCACCCGACCAGGTGCGCCGTCAGAAAATTTGAGAGGATTTTGGATTCGCGCTCCAAGGCCTCAATCTGAGCAGAGGTATCAATCTGATCGCCAGGAAGCTGAATCACCATCGACTGCGTTTCTAGGGAATCTAGCACCACCGACATCAATAACTGAGTCGGCCCCAGCAACACTAGCTGGACATGACGAATCTTGGCATTTTGCTTGGTGGGCACAGTGATCAGCGTCAAATAGCCGCTCACCGCCGACAAAATTTGGGCCGCGCCTCGGAGCAGGGCTTCCAAGCTCCAGCCATCCCACTTCAGCGTGGCTGAGAGTTGAGTATCAATGGTTTGGGCCACCCCCTCAGCAGGGTGAATCAGGTTGTCAACATACAGTCGATAGCCAAAATCTGACGGAATGCGCCCCGCCGAGGTGTGAGGTTGGAATAACAACCCCGTCTTTTCCAGCATGCTCATTGCCTGCCGTACCGTGGCGGGGCTCACTTTCAGGCCATACCCTTGCACCAGTGCCTTAGAGCCCACTGGTTCTGCTGTCGAGACATACTGACGCACAGTAGCCCAGAGCACCTGCTGCTGACGCGTGTTTAAGATGACAGGGTCTAGCATGCAATGATTAGGTTGCTTTCAAAGAAGATTAAAGATTGCATTCAACCTTAGCAGATTGATTCACCGTTGGGGGCAACCGCGATGACCACAACGGGGACATTGGGGACTTGCCGCTGCGATCGCAGTCTGTAGATCGATCTGTTCAGATAGCAAAGGCACGGTTAACAACCAGTTTAAGCGATTCGCCCGATCGCATCCATGGCCGTATCAATTCAGAGCACTGCGGCAACTGACTAACGAAATTCTGTGCCAAATCCGATCGAGGTTTGCCCCATCGCCTCGTACACCGTAATGCCCAACGGCAAATCAACATTGCCATCTTCATCAAGAAACTGTTCGACAAAGCTCAGATCCACCAGGTCACCAATGTCGGGCGTAGCGTCGGCCTGGCCGGGCTGGTCGGCCTGATTGATGCTGCTGGCCACCGCATTCAGCATCTCAGGACTGTACGTGGCTTCAGGTTTGACGTTAACAACGCTGACTTGTCTAACGGCTTTGAGTTGATCGGGCCGGGTGTCCATGGAGACGCCTTGGGCATGATCTATCGGCAACAAATCGGCGGCAGTTCCCGTCGATTGGGCTTGAGCCCCAGCGCTCATCATCGAGCAAGAAACCGTAGAACCCACCGTGAACAGGAGAGCCTTGGTGCAAGCATTCATAGATAATCAGTGTCCCGTTAACTGGCAATATGGCTGCCTGAAAACTGCCGAGTGCTCAGGTTTGCCCCTGTAGACTCGGAGACTAATTCAGCCAGCATTTACCCTTCCCAACAAAATATTGGGCATCGGGATGAATGCGATAAAAGTTGTTCAAATTGCTGCCTGGAGAGTTGTGGCGGCGATCGCGGCGGTGGCACAGAGACACCTGAAGAGCGCTGCGGCTATACCTCTTGGGGGTGCGCGTACAATTAAAGGTACCGACTCCAGACACGGAACTGACCCAGCTACTCAGCTACCCAAGCACTGCTGTTACCGGGATATTGCCCGCGCCGATCCCTCATCCCCATTCAGCCGTGGAGTTGTGACATTCTCAAAGCGCTAGAACTCAGTCACCATCACCGTTGACCTAAGCCAGTCATACCATTCAGTCAAGCCTGCCCCCGTCGTGGCGGACACCTGAAAGATCCGCAACTGAGGATTCACCTGACGGGCGTAATCGAGACAGCGCTGCACATCAAAGTTGACGTAGGGCAGCAGATCAATTTTAGTCAACACCATCACCTGACTGGCGCGAAACATGTGGGGGTATTTGAGCGGTTTGTCTTCACCTTCGGTGACGGAGAGCATCGCGACTTTGGCGTTTTCACCTAAATCAAAGAGAGCCGGACATACGAGGTTGCCGACATTTTCGATAAGGACTAAGGAATGGTCAGGGGGATTGAGAGTTTTGAGGCCGCGATCGATCATCGCAGCTTCGAGATGACAGCCGGTTCCCGTATTCACTTGAATCGCCGGGCACCCCGTAGCCGCGATGCGCTCGGCATCATTAACGGTTTCCTGGTCGCCTTCAATCACCGCCATGGGGATTTCCGGTTGCAGATCCGCGATCGTCTGCACCAGCAGCGTGGTTTTGCCCGCTCCGGGGGAACTCACCAGGTTCAGCGCGGTGATGTGGTGGGTCTGAAACCAGTCCCGATTTTGGGTGGCGAGGCGATCGTTTTTTGCGAGGAGATTTTGCTCTAGGGTTAAGGTCGTGCCGTGAGCTCGGGCATGGACTGCTGCGGATCGGGGCAAGGTGACGGGGGCCGCGATCGCCGCTCGGTCAGTTTGAGGCGGCTCATGGGCAGGGGCAGGGGAGTGATTGTGGGGGGCGTGCTCATGACCAGCGTGGCGGTGGGTCACCACGGTGCCATCGGCCAACACATGGGTATGGCTATCGGCCTCTGTCGCGGTAGTCGTCGCTGCGCCGGGTTGAGTATAGGTTGCTTGGGCTCCATCGGAGCAGCCACAGGTTACGCACATAGTGCCTCCGTTTCCAGTTCTTTGATCGTGAGTTCTTCGCCTTGAATGATGGTGAGGTGGGTGCAACCGCAGTCACAGACGCCAAAGGGTTGCGATAGGGGCATCTCTTGTCCACAATCCTGGCACTGGCCGCGTCCGGGGCGCTGAATAATCTCCAACATCGCTCCTTCTAAGGGAGTGCCCTGGGCGCAGATGTCAAAGCAAAACTCGATCGCATCCGGCATGATGGCGGTGAGTTGCCCAATTTCCAGGCTGATGCGACACACCTTAGCGCCGTTGGCATGTTCGGTGGCGATCGCCACAATGTTTTGCGTAATCCCCAGTTCATGCATTAGCAAATCCTCGGTAGCTGGTCACCGACAAGGCGATCGAGGATGCGATCGGTGCCGAAGCCGGTTTTCAGAGATACCCGCCGCCCATTAGTGACATGACCGATCAGACGGCTGTGAACGCCAGCGGGGTGCCTCTGCATGGCCGCCAGCACAGTGTCCGCTTGGTCGGGAGGCACCACCACCACCAATTTGCCTTCGTTCGCCAAATACAGCGGATCTAAGCCTAAAAGTTCGCAGAGACCCTGCACCGCCTCATCGACGGGAATCGCCGCTTCAATCAGCTGAATGCCCACCTGAGCGCTATCCGCAAATTCATTCAGCACGGTTGCTAGGCCGCCCCGCGTCGCGTCGCGCATGGCTCGCACCGCCGGACAAGTCGCGACGATCGCATCCACCAAACCGTTCAACGGCTGGCAGTCGCTGTGCAGTTCGGTTTCGAGGGCAAACTGCTCACGCGCCACTAAAATCGTGGCTCCATGATTACCCAGGGGGCCATTGACGAGCACCGCGTCGCCAGGCTGAATGTGCACCGCTGCGGGCGTGACGCCGCGCCGCATCACCCCCACTCCAGCGGTATTGATAAAGAGCTTGTCGGCCCCGCCGCGCGGCACTACCTTGGTGTCACCCGTGACGATTTTGACCCCGGCCTGGTTGGCCGCTGTCACCATACTGGCCACAACCTGTTTCAACGTCGCGATCGCTAAGCCTTCTTCCAAAATCATGGCGCAGGTGAGATAGCACGGCACCGCCCCACTCACCGCCAGGTCATTCACCGTGCCATTCACCGCCAGAGCACCAATATCGCCACCGGGAAAGAACAGCGGATCAACCACGTAAGAGTCGGTGGTAAACGCCAGGCGATCGCCCTGCGCCGTCAATTCGTCCAATGGAATCCGGGCCTGGTCTTCTAGCGCCGTGGGCATTTTGCCCTCAAACTGGCTGACGAAAAGCGCCTCGATCAAATCCTGCATGGCTTGGCCGCCGCTGCCATGGGCCAGGGTAATGGTTTTATCTCGCAAACGCGGAAGTTTGGCCGGAGAGGAGGAAGAAGGAGTCATGCCCCCAGGCTAAAGGCAACCCCAGATGGGCCAGAGAGAAATACAGGTTAATTTAACGTGGGGCAGGGCGGCGGCGATCGCCTACAGAAACACACCCCAGTGGGGGACGGTCGGGTCCGCTGACGAATCAGTTATCCGCCCCAAACCACTAAAAATTGGGGGGGACAAAGGGGGACAAAGGCAGCATTTTGAGGGAGCCGTCGAGATTTGTGTGATTAGTAGCCCAAGCTTGGGAGAGGGCTTTAGGGTGAGGGCTCAAAGGTGACATACTCGCGCCCACAGTGCCTAACTGTTTCCCGCAGATATCTCTTTAGATCGCGTCATCAGGTCGCGTCATCGGCAGCATCAAGGCGCTTTTGCCACTCAGCATCCAGCTTCTCGCGCTGCTCGTATTCCTGTTCCGTGAGTTCCTTCGCGGTAGTGTAGGCCAAGTCGTCAGCCGAGACGACGGTTTGCGCCGCAAACTGTTGGGCAAAGGTGATCTTTTGATCGAGCTCTGGCCCCGCCGCATTCAAGGCAAGCGCCCGCTCTTGGCGCTGTTCGTTACGCTGCTCGATGCGGCTATTTTTACGCTTGACCCAGAAGTAGCGCACCGCTGGCACTGCCAGGAAAGCCGTACCATAGGCCAAAATCACCCAGTAAAGGGCATTTACCACGCCAATAAAGCCACCAATTTCAGCCACTAAGGCTTGATCTTGCAACATGAAGCCGAGCACGACTGCTCCCAGGAAGTTAAAGGTTCCTAAGGCTATGGCTCCAGACAGTTGACCCATCTTGGCTTCGCTGAATTTTTGGGGTGTCTCTTTGAGATAAGCCGGAACGGGGGTGCGACTTCTCTCTTGGGCCGTGACTTGGAGTTCGGGGAAGTGGTAAATGATCTCCCCGCGAGGACTGACTTCCGGCACGCCATTGAAGCGAGTTAACACGGGCAAGATATAGTCTTCGTCTTCTTGCGCCCAGCCTTTACCCACATCATCCAAATAGGGCACCGCTTGCTCGGCCGCGATCGCGCCCCCGTTGTTTTGAATCACCGCACCGATCTCTCGCCAGCGAACCTCTTCTATGTCTGCGTTGGGATCGCCATCGCCAAAGAGGAACGAAAAGATTGCTTCTAAGAAGTTCATCCCGTCGTCGTTGCGGCCAGAACGGTTGGGACGCGATGCCCGACGCGACGGCGAGCGACGGCTGTAGTAGGGGTCGTAGTGAAACAGCCAGAACAAATCACCGATCCAAAAGCGGGGCATGAACATCATGCCGCTGCCGCCGAAACCGCCGCCAAAACTGCTCCCGCCCCCGCGATCGTCGTCCTTTTGGGAGGCGGCTTGAGCCGCAAACACTAGCACCAAAATGGCTACCACAATTACCAAGATGGAGACGATCAGCAGAATGCCGAAGGAGATACGGATGAGGTAGAACAGCACGCTCCAGATGCGCTCCCAGGTTTCCTGCAAGCGCAAGCGCCAATACTTGTTGCGGAGAATGGCGCGGAAGCTTTTCGGGAATTCATAAGCAATTTCCCCAGCATCCGACACTTGCAAATGGGCCTGGGTATCGGCAGCCAAAGCATTTAGCCCCTGTTGGGCCGTGGCCAACTCTAAGCCAGACTGGGCCGCCACGTCACCGACGGTGACGCGGTAATCTAGCATCTCAACGGCTGTCATAACAGCGGTATTGTGGGCCATAGTTGCTGCTCCTTCCAATCACTGCGGGGCGTCGGCTCGGTTGCTCGTTGGGTTGGCTTTCCAAGTTAGCAACTCTAATGCCAGATGCCAGACCAACCACACACTACTTCAGTATAGAAATGTGAGCCAAATTCTTACTCGTGTCTATCAGTACGGAAATCCGGTTGCCAACTGCGCCCGGAGATTTGCGGGCTTAGAAATTTGTGGGTGGAGCGATCGCAATCCATCAAGTCGCTATCAAGAATGCGGTCATGGCGATCGCCATGGCCGCATTCTGCAATCTTGTTCTGAATCAAACCAAAGTTGTCAGCCGGACAGAAATCCAACATTGTGAGCAGATTCGTGCATATCCCAAGTGTGGCAAATCGCCATCCCCCTCAATCAAGACGCCCCTTCATTCCATCTCAACATCAACGCTATGGCGGTTTTGCTGCTTGCGAGGTGCGGCTGATTAGCAGAAACCTTGACGCATAGGGAAATTAGCGTTCCTCACCCGGCCAAGCAAAGCTGTCAGACCTACTCGTCCACTTTTGTGCCAGCTTGCTTATTGCAAAGGTAGAATATCGCGATTGAAAAACCAATTACCTTAGTCGATTCCGAAATAAGAGTGGCCCAAGCCGCGCCTTGCCAAGAATATCTGGGAATGAGCCAAAGATTGAGGCACACGTTTAACGCTGCGGCAAAAACTTGAATACTGCTGCGGTAACTTTGATGGTTGGAGCCCGTCAAAGTGTCTCCCACCAAGATTTGCAACGCAATCAACAGCGGCACTGGAGATAACAATTTTAAGAGAGCATCAATTTCTGCGTATCCCTCACCAATTAACGGCTCCACATAGGGCGATATCACAAAAGTGATGAAAGCAACTCCAATACCATAGGCAAACGCCATGGGCAAAAGTTTTTTAGCAAATCGATAGCTACCGCTAATACCTTCTGCACCATGTTGAAAAAAGCGAGGGAAGGTTGCACCAGCAACAGAAAGAATCGGAATCTTAAAGACGGTTAAGACCCGAAAACCGGCCCCATAAAGCCCAGTAGCCTGCAAGGAAGCGGCGCTAGCAAGCATGATTTTGTCAATATTTTCATTGATAAAATCAGAGGATTGGCTGATTGAGAAATAAAATCCTTGAACAAACTCTTCCTTGAGTCGTGGAATAGAAATTTGCGGTTTATCTAACCAAGCGTTCACCATCCATATAGAGATGATGGCCGGCAACATAGTGGAAAAGCAGTACAGATAAGCCCACTGTACTGAAGTTGTTTGTTCAAGAATGAGAGCTAAAGCGATCGCTGCCAATAGCTTTGTAAAGCCCACCAGAATCGATTTAAATGCGGTTACTTTTGCTTGCCCTGTAGCCAGAAAGGCGGCACTCGAAGCCGAGTTGATATTAAAGCCAATGAGATCAGCAATAAAGATTAGGGCAATCACCAACTGAGGAAAGTTACCGCCGGACAAAGTGGGGCCTATGGCGGTAAAAACGACCGTCAACAATGTCCCCATTACGAAAACAGTTAGTAGAGAATTGCCCCAGTAATATTTCAGGAGGGAGCGATCCACGGAGACGTGCTTTACCAGGATTTCGCTACAGCCCCAACTTGCAAATGAATTGATCATCGTTGCAAGAGCCGTGATCCCCACAAAAACCCCGTACTCTGAAGGCCCTAAAGTTCGAGCCAAAATCACAAAGTAAGCTGTTTGGATAAAAATACTCAAGCCCTTAGATGCCAACAGCCAAAAGGAATCTTTGGCTAAGGAGCTAGCACGAATCTGTGAAGCCTTATCTTTTATCTGAGTTAAACTCTTGGAAAACATGTATATACGAGTTAGATTTCTTTCTTGCAAACGTTTCCTTTTGGAGAAACATTAATCGATAATAAAAGGCCATTATCTTGGCTGAAAGTGATTTTAATTCAAGCTAGATAATCTCTCTGGCTAACAGACCTGATAAGTTTTCAATGGAACATAGATTAAGCGTTAACTTTAACTGTTGGTTAACCTTGCCCCGAATCAAAACCCATGCTAGCGGTTCATGCATCATTCACCGATGATCTTTGGGAGCGCAGATATATGCCTTGGTCATCAATGTCGTACAGGTTAGCCATGCAGCCTGAGCCCATCCAAAGTGATTAAATGGGATTTAGCTCTGCCATATTTAGCCCGCTGGCAATTACTGGATTAGTTTTACTCATGGCAGTCATTCTGAGGGTTATTGGCAAGGCAACTATCGGCAGGTACGCGGAAAGCAGTTGTTATATCGATGCGACGACGACAGCCCGAGCAGCTAACCGCTATATCATCTAGCTTTAACGTGAATAGAGTCTATTTAATTCAGGCAGTGACTCCACTCAATCACATATGCGTACTTCCCCCATTCATAACACTCGATACTAGAAAGTTATATTAGGATTCGGTAAACTCTGCGCCCGTCATATAAAGACTTGATTTCTTTTTAGCGAAACTTCCGGGTAATCACGCACCGGTTCACAAGGATGACTGTTTGGTAAGACGAGCGTTCGGCCACTTATACAGTAACTATGCTGGTCAGCCGCATCCCGATCTCGCTCTCTGTAGAGATTGCCCTAGCAGCTTAAGCGTAAAGACCGGCCCATCTATGCCTGTGTCTAGTGCATCCTCTCTCAGGTGCATAGCGTAAACGTAATTGCTCAACCAGGTTGACTCAAGCGATGAGCTAGCAGAGGATGTTAGGCTTTGGTCATGACTGAACTCCCCC
>NZ_JACSWC010000369.1 GCF_016888165.1 Halomicronema sp. CCY15110
CACAGATGGCTCCCCTTCTCAATCTGAGAATCTAGCTACATCAATACTCTCAGGACTTTTCTGCACCACTAAGGAATTTTTAGTCTCATATCCACGAACATTTCAGACTCATTATTACGATTTTTGTATCCCTCAAAATAATTTTCAAAAGGCAAAGTGGCAAGATCAAACTTTAGTCATCTACTACATTATTGATAGTCAATCTTGTCCTAGTCATCAACTCTCTCTCAAGGGAATGAAATCAGTCATTTCAGTTTTCTAGACGATGACGACACATCTATTTTCCGGCATTTTTTTAATCAGTGGAGCACTCCAAACCGGGCTTTATAGAACTGCATTCGAGAGCGAGGAGTCAATAGCGGCATATCTTCGTCGGTGACAGCATTTTGCCAAATTGGGATATTGCCAATTTTTAACAGCAATTTCAGTCAGTGATGAGAAGGGTACTGCTTAACCTGGGGATGGACGCTCTCAAAGCAAGCCCTTTCGCCTTTTCTTGCCGGTCGAGAGGGCCATTCTCAACCCCGGCTCCTCACGGAGCTGAGGTTGGAATGACGACAATTTACACCGCTAATCAACAAAGTTGTGAGCGACATTAATCCATCATTTCCTAGTCAGTAAGGCGAACTTTTTACGACAATCCGGCTATTTATTCGACATTCAAAGAATGAAAGTATTACATATTTGCTCCATTGGGGTGACCGCTAAAGTTTTGCTGTCACCACAAATCAATTACTTACAATCTCGGGGCTTAGATGTCCATATTGTTTGTTCGTCTGATGAGGTGGCTAAAGCCCTCAGTCAGCAAGGATATACCCTGCATCTGATTAATATCGATCGCAAAATTGCGCCCTTGGGTAATCTCATGAGCCTGGTGAAATTGTTTCAGCTTATGCAGCGAGAACAGTACGATTTGGTGCATGTTCACACGTCAATTGCCGCCTTTTTGGGGCGGATTGCGGCCAAGCTGGCCGGGGTTCCCCGCATCGTCTATACCGCTCACGGGTATCCCTTTCACGACCAGTTACCCCGCGCTAAATATTGGTTCTACTTTGGGCTTGAAAAATGCTGTGCGAGTCTAACCGATCTGTTTCTCACCCAAAGCTATGAAGACTGGGTTGACAGCTCGCGTCTAAGGCTATGCCCAGCCCGCAAAGTGCGACATCTCAATAATGGTGTTGACAGTCAGCGATTTAGTCGGGAGCGGCTCGACCCCAAGCAGCAGCAGATGTTGCGGCAGTCCTTCCATATTCCCCTTGAGGCCGGCCCCATCATCGGCACGATTGGTCGCCTGACTCGCGAAAAGGGCTTTGCTTATCTGATTGAAGCCTTTGCCCAACTGGCAGCGCAATTTCCCCAGGCGCGGCTGCTGATTGTGGGCAGCGAACTCAAGACCGACCCCGACCCGTTTGAGGCTGAACTGCTTCAGCGATCGCTGGCCTTAGGAATTCGCGATCGCATCGTCTTTACGGGATTTCGCGACGACATTCCAGAGCTGCTGGGACTGCTGGATGTCTTTACCCTGCCGACCTATTTTGGCGAGGGGTTACCCCGCTCCATTTTGGAAGCGATGGCCATGGGGCTGCCCATCGTCACCACTGACATTCGTGGCTGTCGCGAGGCGGTGCAGCCTGACGTGAATGGCTACATTGTGCCGCCGCGCGACAGCTCACAGTTAGCCGACGCATTGACCAAACTGCTAGCCGATCCGGCTTTGCGGCAGCAGTTTGGTCGGGCGAGTCGCGATCGCGTCGAGCGTGAATATGACGAACGGTTGGTATTCCAACGCTTAGAGCAGGCCTACCGCGACCTCGGCCTGGTTGTTGCCAAACAGCCGACAGCCGAGTGGGTGCTATCTGGCGCGGCGGTGATTGCCGCTGAGAATTCGATGGGTTATGGAGGACACTAAATGAACCTGACGGCTTCACCTTGGTCACGGGCGCACTGGCAGCAAGTGCAACAAAAATATTGCTCTGAACGCCCGCAGCGCCGCTGGCATCTTTGGGGCAAACGCTGGGCCGATTTGCTATTGGCGGGCTTGGGGCTAGTGCTGATTGCCCCGTTGTTGGGCGTGATCGCGATCGCCATCCGCCTCAGTTCTCCCGGCCCCATCTTTTTTGTGCAAGAACGGCTGGGGCAATACGGCCAGTCGTTTCAGATCTATAAGTTCCGCACGATGGTGGATGGAGCCGTTCGCCTGGGGGCCGGACTCGACACCTTTGAGGGCGACCCCCGCGTGACCGCTGTTGGCAAGGTGCTGCGGGAATATCACCTCGACGAACTCCCCCAACTATTCAACGTTCTGCGGGGGGAAATGAGTTTAGTGGGGCCTCGGCCACTGTTGCCATCCTCGTTAGCGACTTATCAGGACTGGGAAAAGCGGCGGCTGCTCCTCCCGCCTGGCATGACGGCCTGGGAAGCTGTGCAGGGAGGCTTGCTAAACACCATTGATGAGCGCATTGCCCTCGACGTTTGGTATGTAGACCATTTCACCCTGTGGTTAGATGGCTGGATTTTGCTAAAAACCATTCCCGTCGTCCTTGCCAAGGAGGGAGTTTACGGTGAAAACGGCTCCGAAAAAGGTCGAGAGTCCCAATCTAGGGCATAGCGTTTTGACTAGAAAGGCGACTCAAAAAACAGTTTGATCCAACTGATTTTTGTCGGATATTTTCAAGCTAATTTAAGTGATTTTTTGGTCTTGACAGGCTGTTCATCTAATTCTTTGAGGTTGATAAAATGACGATTGTAGCCATTCACCAAACTCAATATATCCCCTATTTAGGTTTCTTTCACAAATTATCTCAAGCTGACATTTTTGTCGTGATGGACAATGTCGAGTTTCTCCGTCGAGGGCTTCAGCATCGTAACAAGATCAAAACTGTCAAGGGGGGGCAGTGGCTCACTGTACCCGTTCTGCATCAACAAAAGCAACTCATAAACGAAGTCGTAATCAATCGCGACTATCCCTGGGCGAGGAAACATTGGGGCACGATTTGCACTAACTATTCACCGGCTGCTTACTTTGATCTATATGCCGGAGAGCTGCAAGAAATTCTGTTTCGAGACTGGGAGAAATTGCACGACTTGAACATTGCCCTGATGGTGTGGGCGATGCGAAAACTGGAGATTAGAATCCCAGTTATTTATCTCTCTGACTTGCCCGTGCGAGGAAGTAGAACCCAACGTCTTGTGGAAGCCTGCCAGGCAGTGAATGCTACCACTTACATCTCTGGAGTGGGCGGCAAAAACTATATGGATCTTGAGCAATTTTCGGCGGCCAATATCGAGGTGATCTGGCAAGAATTTACCCCGCCGACCTATTCCCAGTTATTTCCTGAAGTGGACTTTATTCCGAATCTTTCTATTCTCGATGTGCTGTTTTGTTGTGGCCCAGAGAGTCGCAATTTTTTGGATGAGCAGGCCAATGTAACCGAGGCTTTAGCCACCGCTTAGCCGCCTCGCTGTCCCGTCGTGATTTGGACCCACCACCCATGAGTCAGTCGATTGTAGTGATTGCGCCTCACCCTGACGATGAGGTGCTGGGATGCGGGGGAGCGATCGCCCGCCACACTGACGGCGGCGACGATGTCCACATTGTCGCTGTCACCCGTGCTGATCCAGACCTTTATCCCGCTGAGGAGGAAGTCGCTTTTCGCGAAGAGGTGAAAGCCGCCCATCAGGTGTTGGGGGTGGCGAGCACGGTCTATCTCGATTTTCCGGCACCCCGCTTAGACACTATCGCGAGCTATCAACTGGCGGCGGCGATCGCCCAGGTGATTTGCCAACTCCGGCCTCACACGGTTTACCTGCCCCATCACGGCGACCTCCATGCTGACCACCAGCGAGTGTATGAGGCGACCTTGGTCGCGGCGCGGCCAATCAACGGCTGCTCGGTGCGGCAACTGCTCGCTTACGAAACCCTGTCGGAAACGGAATGGGCCCCGCCCCGCGCCGATTGCGCCTTTGTGCCGACGACCTTCATCAATATCGAACCTTACCTGGCGACCAAGCTCAAGGCCATGACCTGCTACCGCAGCGAGCTTAAAGCTTTTCCCCACCCGCGATCGCTAGAGGCTTTGACCGCCCTCGCCAAGTTGCGCGGTGCCGCGGCTGGCTTGGCCGCCGCCGAAGCTTTCACCATGATTCGACAAATTCTATGAGGCCTCCCACCATGACATCCACCTCGCTCCGGCCGCCCGTTGCGCCCCTGCCCGAACCCAAAGGGTATCCCCTGGTTGGCAACGCCCTCGATTACCGACTGCATCCCCTCGATTTCTACACCCACTGTGCAGAGTTGGGGGATATGGTGAGGCTGCGATTTGGCAAACATCCCGTCTATTTTGTGAATCATCCTGACCTGATCAAGTCGGTGTTGGTGACTCATGGGGCCTGCTTTATGGGTCGGGCTGCGGGCCGCGAATCGCGTTTTTTTGACCCGCTGTTTGGCCACGGTCTCGCCGTGAGTGAAGGGACGTTTTGGCGACGGATGCGGCGCTTAGTGCAGCCCGTATTTCAGCGGCAGCATTTAGCCGCATATGGTGACATCGCAGTCACCCTGGCGCAGGCC
This sequence comes from Halomicronema sp. CCY15110, assembly GCF_016888165.1. Taxonomy (GTDB): domain Bacteria; phylum Cyanobacteriota; class Cyanobacteriia; order Phormidesmidales; family Phormidesmidaceae; genus Halomicronema. The sequence goes on from NZ_JACSWC010000369.1 coordinate 4,568, forward strand.
GAATTGGCGACTTGGCCGAGGGCTCAGTGGCTTGGCATTCGCGATCGCACGACCCGCCTCACCCGCAAAATCGTCGCCAAAATCTGCTTTGGCGAAGCGGGTATCACCCATTTCACCTCGATCAATACCGTTTTGGATGCCGCGCTCGCCGAGTATGACCACCGCGATCGCAACTGGCTGCTCTATCTACTGCCGGAACACTTTCCCACCCCCAGCAATCGCCGCTATCAGCAGGCGGCCAAAGACCTGGATGTGCTGCTGTATGACCTGATCGCAACCCAACGTCGCACCCAGGCCGATGATGGCTCGATGCTCACCCAACTCTTGCAAGTGCAGGATGACACGGGGGCGGGCATGAGCGATCGCGAAATCCGGGACGAGTTGGTGAACGTGGTCATTGGCCACGATACCCTCTCGGATGTGTTGGGTTGGGCCTGGTGGCAGATGGCTCAACACCCTGAGGTGGAAGCCCAGTTAGTCGCAGAATGGCAAACGGTATTGAACGGGCGATCGCCAACGCTGGCCGATCTGCCTCAACTGACCTATACCGAACGAGTCATCACCGAAACGCTGCGGCTATACCCCTTGGCCTGGGTCACGGGCCGCGTCTGCACCCAGGCTTGCGAGATTGACGGTCACCCCATTCACCCAGGCGAAAACGTCGTTATGTGCCAGTGGGTCACTCACTACGACCCGCGCTTCTTTGACCAACCGCACGAATTTAATCCCGATCGCTGGGCTCCTGAAACGGCCAAGCACCTGCCCCCCTATGCCTATTATCCCTTTGGCGGCGGAGCCCGGGCCTGCATTGGGCGCGGCCTCACCATGATGGAAACCGTTTTGCTATTGGCCGAAATTGGGCAACGCTTCTGCCTGCATCCGTTTCCTCACCAAACCATTACCCCTCACCCTGGACCTTCTTTCTCCCTGCGACCACAACCGGCTTTGCAAATGGAATTGCTGTCTCGATAAGGCTGGACTAAGAACGGGCGTACGCCTTGTCACCCAATCACCCAGTCACCCAGCCCCCAACTATCCAGTCACCCAACCACCCAACCACCCAGTCACCCAGTTACCCACTATCGACCTATGCAACTCACCTTTCTCTCCCCCAACCATCCCCAATGGTCGGCATTGCTTCGCGATGTGCCCCATGACATCTACCATCTGCCGGGTTATCTCACCCTCGAAGCCCAGCGCCTAAATACGCTACCAGAGGCGGCTTTGATCACCGAGGGGGCGGCGGCCATTCTGTTGCCCTATCTGTTGCGGAGCGATCGCGGCGCGCTGGCCAATGACGAGTTGATGCCAGAAGTCTTTGATGTGGCCTCACCCTATGGCTATGCCGGTTTCGTGCAAAATGCCGCCGCCCGCGATCGCCCCGACTTTGTGGCGGCGGCGCTGCAAACCTTAAAGCAAGGATTGCAGGAGCGGGGCGTCTGCTCAGCCTTTTTCCGCCTGCACCCCATTTTGGATGCAGACTTAGAGACCGGGCTTACAGAGGAGGCGGACTGTTTTCAAGGGGAAACGGTCTCCATTGACCTGTCTCTAACCGAAGCCGACCTTTGGAGCCAGACTCGCCGCAGTCACCGCAGTCATATTAAACGTGCCCGCCGGGAAGGCTTGACCGCGCGCATCGTGCCCTGGCAGGAAGCGTTGCCCACGTTTGTCAGTGTTTATTTTGAAACCATGTCACGGGTGGGCGCAGCCGACCGTTATCTAGAGTTTGACGAAGCGTACTTTGCCGAGCTAGGGCAAGTGTTGGGCGATCGCCTGCACCTGTGCCTAGTGGAAAAGGAGAACGCAGTTGCTGCCGCTGGCCTCTATACCGAATGGCACGGCATCATCCAGGCGATCTTTGGCGGCACCCGCACGGCTTTCCTAAAGCTGTCTCCCAGCACCTTAGAAACTTACAGCGTCGCCCTTTGGGCGCAGACCCGTGGCTGCCGTTGGTTGCATCTGGGGGGCGGGGTTGGCGCGGGCGATGATCCCCTGTTTTGCTACAAATCGGGCTTTTCAAAGCAACGCCACCGCTTTCACACACTGCGGCTAATTACCAATACCGAGCAATATCACACGCTGGTTAACCGCCGCGCTAGAGCGCTGAGCGTCACGCCGCAGACCCTTTATGCCACTAACTATTTCCCAACTTATCGCGCTGCGATTGGAGCATAACGATGCCAACTACAACCTTTCCAAAACCGATTTTATTGTCTCCCCCGCATTTAAGCGATCGCGAACTGGTCTACGTTCACGAGGCGTTTACGACGAACTGGATCGCCCCGGTTGGCCCCAATGTGGATGCTTTTGAAACCGAATTTTGTCAGGCGATCGGCGCGGGGTATGGCGCGGCGGTCAGTTCGGGCACGGCGGCGCTGCATTTGGCTTTGCGATTGGCGGGGGTCGGCCCAGGCGATGAAGTGTTTTGCTCCACTCTGACCTTTGTGGCGACGGCTAATCCGATTGTATATTTGGGGGCGACCCCGGTCTTTATCGACAGCGATCGCACCTCCTGGAATATGGACCCCGACTTACTCGCGGCGGCGCTGCACCAGCGGGCCAAACAGGGGAAGCTGCCTAAAGCCGTTGTCGTTGTGCATCTCTACGGGCAAAGTGCCGACCTAGAGCCGATGGTTGAGGTGTGCGATCGCTACGACATTCCCCTGATTGAGGATGCCGCTGAATCTCTGGGAGCCACCTATCAGGGGCGCTCACCGGGGACGTTTGGCCGCATGGGCATCTTCTCTTTCAACGGCAACAAAATCATTACCACGTCAGGCGGCGGCATGTTAGTGAGCGATCGTGCCGACCTCATCCAAAAAGCTCGGTTTCTTGCCACCCAGGCGCGCGACCCGGCTCCGCACTACCAACATTCACACCTGGGCTACAACTACCGCCTGAGTAATGTCTTAGCGGGCATCGGCCGGGGACAGCTACAGGTGTTGGGCGATCGCGTCGATGCCCGGCGGCGCAACTTTGAGCGCTATTATCGCAACTTGGCTGATCTCCCTGGCCTTGAGTTCATGCCCGGAGCCAGCTACGGCAGCGGCACTCGCTGGCTGACCTGTCTGACGATTGATGCCGCTAAGTTTGGCGGCGATCGCGAAGAGGTTCGCCTGGCCCTCACCGCCGCCCAGATCGAGTCTCGCCCAGTTTGGAAACCGCTACATCTGCAACCGATCTTCTCGGGCTGCGAATGTATCGGGGGTCAAGTTGCGGAATCGTTGTTTGCGACGGGGCTTTGCTTGCCCTCGGGGTCAAGTCTGACCGAAGCCGAGGGCGATCGCGTGGCCAGAGTCATTCGGCGGCAACATCTCTCCCTCTATGCGCAAAGCGTGGCCTGATTCAGTGTCAGAGTTGAATGCTCGATTGACGAAAGCCGCGATCGCGGACAAACCGATCCACTTCATGCTGATCCTGACGCGGTCTTCATCTTGTCTCTGAGGGCGTTCATGCGAGCCTGAATCTGAATCTAACCCCGTCTAGGTTGAAAACTGGAGTTGTGCTTGCCCGTCAAAACCTCACCTAACCTCTCCTTGAAAAGGCTACTAAGTACACACAAGTCATGTTGTAGTAGGATGCTGCCAGAAAACATGGGGTCATCGAGATGGAGAATCC
>NZ_JACSWC010000037.1 GCF_016888165.1 Halomicronema sp. CCY15110
GACGGCACAGATGCGGTTTTAATTCATTTTTTTTAGAACTTGGCGCACGGTTTCGTGGCAAATGGCGGGGACAATCTTCTGCTCCACAACTTTGTCCGCCAGCAACCGCAGCGTCCAACGGGCGTAGCCGTCGGGCGGTTCCCCGCAACGAAGGGCAATCAGTCTTGCCTCTGATTCGCCATCACAGATTGGTTGACGGGAGGGCGTTTGCTGGCGCTGGCGCGGCAAAGCCGCCGCTAAT
>NZ_JACSWC010000370.1 GCF_016888165.1 Halomicronema sp. CCY15110
ACCAGGCATTCGACGTCAGCCTCTAAAACTCACTCCTTAAGGATATATGCATTTCCGCCATGCGGTACTAGACAACGCGGGTTAAATCTAGGTGTATTGTTATTGACAACAATGCGCTCAGGCGTCAAAGCACAAGGCTCAGAACCCACTGGTGCCGCGCACAATCTGGCCGCTGCGCCTATGTGACCCGCAGGATCGTAGGCGATCGCGGTGCTGGGCTAATAACGGTGCCCATAATGTTTATCCAGTCTTGATCCTGACCCTATGGCCCTGACCTTCTCCAACACCGTACAACAGCTGACTTATCAAAAAGTGGCTGACTATTTGAGGGGGTCGGAGCTGTTTCAGGCGGCGCTGCGCGAATATGGCGATCGCCCCAAATTTGACATTCTCTACGGGTCAGCGTTGATCGAAATTGAGGTGCTGCCGTGGGAAGTGCATCCGTGGGAGGCGGGCGATTTGGCGACGGTGCGGGCGACCAGTTGCGTCACCGTGGGCAGCACGTTGGAATGTGAATTGCTGCAGTTCTTGCTAACGGAAAATCGCCGGATGCGCTTTGGCGCGTTTCACTTGGACGATGCCGGGCAAGTCGTCTTTTCGGAAAGTGTGCTGGGCGGCGAAGAGATGTCGCTCATCGAGCTGCAAACTTGCATCCTTTCAGTCGTCACCATCGCCGATACCTACGACGACATCATTGCCGAGCGCTTTGGCGGCCAACGGGCCAGCGATCGCCACCCCCAAACCTTTGCCACCGAGGCAGGCTAAAGCCTCTACGGCATCGCCGTCATCGCCGTCGTCATGAATGTCTCACCTCTCAAGCCTGGGGTAAATGTTAGCGCTTGGCCGGAGATGGTGATTTCGTCGGTATAGCCAACGCCCACCACAGACGCGTCCCGCCGCCTCATCGTCAAGCGGGGCCGCAGGTCTCCGTCCCACGCAATTTCTGCATCTAACCCAAAGTTCGCCAACATCACGTAAGGAAACACCGCATTACCACCAGTGTTGACAAAGACTTTGAGCACCTGAGTCCCGTCCGACAGTTGGCCGATGTTCTGATAGCTGGCAAAGCGTTCTTCTCCGAACTGCTCCCAAACGGCGGTTGCCCGTCCCGCTTCATCCACGAACACATCGGCGTAAAACTGATTGGTATCGGCGGTGCTGCCCTCAATGTCGATCGCGATCGCCCCCGGCAACCGATCAGACAACCAGGGCAACATCGCTGTTACCGCTCGCGGGTTAGTCGGTTCACCCTGAAACGTGAAGGACGTTTGCAGCTCCGTCAACGCCGCCTCATAGTCCAGCTCGACATCTTGGCCCGCGATTGATCCGCCTTGATCAGCTCCGGCGACCAGATCAAGATTGACCCATCCCAATCCACCCACCCAGATAGTGACTACAAGACCCAAATAACTTAAATATTTATTTAGCTTCATTATATTCTGGCCGCCAAAAGGCTGTTTTTATTAAGAATTTAATTTCACTTTGCCATGGGTATTCAACAGTCAAATTCATCTCCCAAAACCGTTCATTTTTCGCAATATAGGCTTACGCTTCTTAGTTCGGTGAATTTTTTTGTGGAAGATAATCCTCCAGTTTATGAGAGCGTTATTGTGAAACTAAGCCAGTCAATGTGCTGGTCATTGATGCACTCAACTCTCCAGACGCTACGGGTGAGTGGGTGAAGTCGTTTCACCTCAATGGAAGGGGTACTTATGACCCAGAAAGTATTAGCGGGGCCTCGCAATGTTGCCATTGTTGGCCCCTACTCTAGTGGCAAAACCACCCTGTTAGAAAGTTTGCTGTATGTCGGTAAAGCCATTACCCGCAAAGGCAAAATTGAAGAGGGAACGACGCTGGGAGACGCCACACCGGAAGCCCGCGATCGCACCATGACCGTTGAGTTAAACGCCGCCAGCGCTGAGTATGGCGGCGTTCGCTTTAATTTTTTGGATTGTCCGGGATCAGTAGAGCTGCAACAAGAAACCGACAACGCTTTGATTGGGGCCGATGCTGCCATCATCGTGTGCGAAGCCGATCCGAGTCGGGTGTTGACCCTAGCTCCATTGTTCCAGTTTTTAGACAGTTTGGAAATTCCTCACCTGATCTGGATTAACAAAATGGATCGGGCCACAGCGCCGTTTCAAGAAGTTTTAGAAGCGCTGAAAACCGTCTCCAGTCGGCCCATTTTGCCTCAGCAATACCCCATTCGCGATGATCAGCAGCTGGTCGGCTTTATCGACCTCATCACTGAGCAGGCTTACCACTACCATGCCAATGCTCCTGCCGACCCCGTGCCCCTACCCGAAGCTTTGAAGGAGCGCGAACACGCCGCCCGCGAAGAAATGTTGGAAGCACTGGCCGACTTTGATGATCACTTGCTTGAAGAGTTGTTGGAAGAAGTCGAACCGCCGCAAGCAGAAATTGTCCGAGATCTGAAGCAAGATTTGGGCGCTGATCTCATCGTGCCCGTATTCTTTGGCATTGCATCCGCCGATTTTGGCACCCGTCCACTCTGGGATGCCTTAGTCAAAGAAGCGCCAGCAGCAGATGCTACGGCAGCGAATCGAGGGCTAGAAGCCGACGGTGACGAGACCTTGGCCCAGGTGCTGAAAACCTTTTACACCCCACAGGGCGGCAAGCTGTCGCTGGTCAGAGTTTGGCAGGGCAGCCTCACCGATGGCGATAGTCTGAATGGCGATCGCATGGGCGGCATTTATCAGCTCATGGGGCAGCAGCAAAATAGCGTGACCCAGGCCCAGGCGGGCGATATTGTGGCGATCGCCCGGCTCGACAGCGCCCTCACGGGTGCCACCCTGACCACGGACGGTGAACCCAGCATCGCACTGCCCACCGCCGCAGTCCTCGCCCCCGTGTACGCCCTCGCCATCACCCCCGAAAAGCGCAGCGACGAAGTGAAGCTGACCGATGCGCTCACCAAGCTGATAGAAGAAGATCCCTCCCTGCGATGGGAGCAGCACGGCGATACTCATGAAGTCATTCTGTGGGGCCAGGGCGAAGTTCACCTCAACATCACCCTGGATCGCCTGCGCCGTAAATACAACTTGCCAATGACGACCCACCTGCCGCGCGTCCCTTACAAAGAGACGATTCGCAAAGCGGGCAAAGAAATTCGCGGTCGCTATAAGCACCAAACCGGCGGTCACGGCCAGTTCGGCGATGTCTATCTCGACATTCAACCCCTCGACCGAGGCGCAGGCTTCAGCTTTGAGCAAAAGATTGTGGGCGGCGTGATCCCCCGACAGTACATCCCCAGTGTGGAAACCGGCGTGCGGGAATATCTGAGCCAGGGTCCCCTCGGGTTCCCGGTGGTGGATGTCGCGGTGACCCTGACCAATGGTTCCTATCACAATGTCGATAGCTCTGATCAAGCGTTCAAGCAGGCGGCGCGCATTGCCATGCAAGAGGGCTTGCCCCAGTGCGACCCCGTGCTGCTAGAGCCCGTGGACGCGGTGGAAATCTCGGTGCCGACGAGCTTTACCGCTAACGTGTTGAAACTCATCAGCACCCACCGAGGCCAGATTCTCGGCTACGAAGGCAAGGCTGGTTGGCAAGGTTGGGATGTGGTTGCGGCCTACATTCCCGAAGCGGAAATGCAAAAGCTGATTCTGGAACTGCGATCGCTCTCCATGGGGGTCGGCACATTCAACTGGCAGTACGACCATCTCAACCCGGTACCGGATGAGTTGCGCGATCGCATCCTGGCCGACGCCAGCCACTCGTGATGGTGTCTGTTTCCTGACCAGCGATTGCCAGTTCATCAACATCAAGCGCCTCTCCCTGGGGTGAGCAGTACCCCAGGGAGATTTTTTCGGGCTCCGGTGGGTCGTTCGCCTCTAGGCCAAGAGCGCCACCGCTGGAAACAAGCTGGAAAGTCCGCAAAAGCTGCGATCGGCCTTCCGTTGACGAAAGATTTCGCCTATGATAATTATTTGTGAATAAAACCGACCGTTTTGGAGAAGCTGATGCCTCGTCATTGTGATCTCACTGGCAAAAAGGCCAACAACGCCTTTGCAATTTCCCACTCCCACCGCCGTACCAAGCGCCTGCAAGAAGCCAATTTACAGTCCAAGCGGGTTTGGTGGCCCCAGGGTAAACGGTATGTAAAACTCCGCCTCTCGACTAAGGCGATCAAAACGCTGGAGAAAAAAGGTCTCAGTGCCATGGCTCGTGAAGCTGGCCTTGACCTATCGAAGTATTAATGGTTTCACCCTGACGGTCGGTGATAGTCATTCAAGTTCCCTAAGGGCATCGCTCCTTGAGGGAACTTTGTCTTGTCTAGCGATGTAACACTGTCCGCACCCATGATGTTGGCTCACCGGCAATGATGGCTCTGATCAGTCATGGCATCTTTCAGCGGGGGTGAGCGTCATCGAGTCCCCTGTTTTATCAGCCGTGACCAACTGTTTTGATCAGGGACTTCAATCTCAGCATGTCTTCTTCACCAGTGGGCGAAACGCAGTTATCGGTCTTACTCAGCACGCTGCGACCGCAGCTGCATCCAGCAACTTTCGTGTTTGCCACCCTACCAACGGCACAACTGCCCGAAGGATTGACGCCGATATGTCAGTTTCGTGAGGCGGAAGGTTGGACGCTCATTGTGCCCCAAGCGCAAGCAGAGCAGGCACAACTGCCCTATCAATACCCCTGCCGCATGATCACCCTGACGGTGCACTCTAGTCTGGCCGCCGTAGGTATGTTAGCCGCGATTACTCAGGCACTGGCGGCAGAGGGGATCAGTACTAACGTGGTGTCAGCCTACTTTCACGATCATCTTTTTGTGGCCGGCGATCGCGTTGAAGCGACCCTTCACTGCTTGGCCCAACTGTCAGCTTCATCAACTCGCTGAGCCCAGACCAAAGCGTCAGCCAGCAGTTCAATCACTAGCTGAGACATTCTCGTCTGATCGCAAAAGCTCCCCGCGACCTAGTCAAACCCATTGAGGTTGAGCGCGATCGCAGAGAGCTAGTAAATGATTGAGCAGCGCTGAGCATTCAGTCGCACACCGACTGTGGCCTGATGCTTGCACCATTTCGACAAATTAGTGCAGCGCCAAAAACAGGTTCCAGGCAAGCAAAGCGGCTGAAAACACCCAAAACAGATTGGCCAAAGATGACGAGGCGTCACTATCAGCCCGCATCTGATCAGCCAGCACAGCAACTTTCACCTCATCTCTGCCATTTTGGTAGCGGCTTGAATAACGCATGTTTAATTAACCTTTTTGGTCGATATGTTAATAATGTAACAAAAGCGTTACAAGATTGCCACTATTTCTCAGGATGCCACGGCAACATCACAGACAATCAGCATCCATCGTAGTTCTCGGATCGTGTCATCCCTAGCGGCTATGGCATTGGCGGTGCATCTGGGCGGTCATCGCCCAGCAGGACTTTTGAACATAAAAGGGGATCGCTTTGCAAGTAATTCAAAGTTTTGTTAACTTGCAAGTAGTTCGAAAAACTTAACTCAGTTATTAGGTATCTGAAATGACTAACCGTGTACTTGGTATTTTTCCAAAACCTCCTGAAATGCAGGAAATGTCTCGCGTGTACGACCTGAAATCACGCCTGGATTGGGGTGAACCGGCGCTGACGATTATTGATATTCGCGATCGCGCTTTGTTCAATGAGAGTCATATCATGGGCGCAATTTCTATGCCTATGGCTGAACTGCTGGAGCGCGTTCAAGCGGCTCTGGAATATGACCGCGATATTTATCTCTACAGCCACACTGACGAAGAAGCCACTACAGCGGCTCAGACGTTGCGCGATGCGGGTTACCAGAAGGTATCGGTTTTGCGGGGTGGGGTCGCCGCTTGGAAAGCCGCTAACTTTCAAGTCGAGACTGGCATGTCGGCGGTTTAAGGGCTGATGTCTTGGGGCAGTCCGCATTCGTGACTGCCCATGTAATAATGAGCATGACGAAATCACCGCCACAGGTTAATGCTCAAAAACATTGCCATATTGCAGCAGGTCGAGGGTGACTAAGGTGGGAATGCAAGCAAAGCATTCCGATGCCAGTTGCCCTCGACTTTCTCGTGTCAGCATATGAAGTAGCGATTGACGAATTTCGTGCAGAAACCGCACGTCATTAGCGGCATATCGTAGCTGGTCTTCCGAGAGGTTCATAACATTGCCCCAGTCGGAGCTTTGCTGAGTTTTGTCCAGTTCAACCCCAGTCATTTCCCTGACCAGCTCTTTGAGGCCATGTCTAGGACTGTAAGTGCGGATCAGCTTGCTCGCGACCTTGGTACAAAAGATGGGATTCACATCAATTTCCAAGTGATATCGCATCGTTGCCAGGTCAAAACGGGCAAAGTGGAAAATTTTGGTGATACCTTTAGCTTCCATCAAGCGTTTCAAGTTAGGGGCGGCTTGCTGACCCAGGTCGATCCGCACGACTGAGACATACCCGGCTTCATCACAAAGCTGCACTAAACAAAGCCGATCGCGCCAGGGCAGCAGACCCATGGTTTCAGTATCCACAGCGATCGCTGCTGCCGCCAGGTACCGCTCTAACAACTCATCCGAGAGGTCGCGATCGCACACCTCAAACATCTCTGGGGTTAACCCTTCACTCACGACAGATTCCCCAAGGCTTTAGCAACCGTTTGCACATCTTTGTCACCCCGACCCGAACAGTTAATGACAATCCGAGGATTGCCTGACAGTTGCGGACATAGCGTTTCTAAGTAGGCAAAGGCATGGGCGGTTTCCAACGCGGGAATGATGCCTTCAAGTTGCGACACGAGCTGTAGGGCATCCAGCGCTTGCTGGTCTGTAACGCTGTAGTATTCGGCTCGACCTATTTCTTTTAAATAGCTGTGCTCTGGCCCCACCCCGGGATAATCCAAACCGGCGCTGATGGAATGGGCTTCTTGCACCTGACCATTGCTATCTTGCAGCAGATAACTCATGGCCCCGTGCAGCACCCCAACTCGTCCCTGGGTGAGGGTAGCCGCGTGCTTGCCCGAGAGGACGCCTTCGCCCTCAGCTTCGACCCCAATCATCCGGATCGACGTGTCGCCAATGAAGTCATGGAACAAACCCATGGCATTGGAGCCACCGCCCACACAAGCCATCAAGATGTCGGGCAAGCCGTTCCACTTTTCCACACACTGCGATCGCGTTTCTTGGCCAATAATGGCGTGAAAGTCGCGCACCATCATCGGGTAAGGATGCGGCCCGGCCACCGAGCCTAAGATGTAATGGGTCGTTTCGACGTTGGTAACCCAGTCGCGAATGGCTTCCGAAGTCGCATCCTTGAGGGTGCCAGTGCCCGCCGTGACGGGACTCACCTCGGCCCCCATCAAGCGCATCCGGAAAACATTCAGCGCTTGCCGCTCCATATCCTGCACGCCCATATAAATGACGCACTTAATGCCAAAGCGGGCGCAAACGGTCGCCGTCGCCACCCCGTGTTGACCCGCACCCGTTTCAGCAATGACTCGCGCTTTGCCCATGCGCTTGGCTAGCAGCACCTGACCCAGCGCATTGTTGATCTTGTGCGCTCCGGTATGGTTCAGGTCTTCGCGCTTTAAATAAATTTGTGGACCGCTGCCGTCGGGACGGGCGTAATGGGCCGTCAAGCGTTCGGCAAAGTAGAGCGGCGTGGCACGGCCCACATAGTCTCGCAGCAGGCCATCCAGCTCGGTCTTAAAGTCTTCGGTGTCGCGATATCGATAATATGCCTCTTCCAGTTCGGCAAGGGCTGGCATCAGCGTTTCGGGCACATATTTGCCCCCAAACTGCCCAAACCGACCGAGCGGATCTGGGCGCATCGACAGCGATAGCGCCTCAGCCGATAACTGGCTAAGGGAAGTGGGCTCAACGTTGGAAGGAGAAAGCGGCGTCTGAGTCACAGGTTTTAAGACGATAGAACAGCGACAGTGGCTCTCATTATAGAGAATTGCGTGAGTCTCTTTCAGGCGATATGAGTGTAAGCAAACAGAAAACGGGGCAGCGAGTGGTCGACAGACCGGGGGCAGAGGCCGCCCGTCGGGAATCCCTGTGATTGGCGCTGGGTCGATCGCTACCCGTGCATGTTGCCCTATGGGTTCTTTGGAGAATTGCCAATGATGCCAGTTGCTCAAGCACAGCCTTCATTCACCGCACTTACACCCGTTTAGCCGAGGCGGCGATCGCCGTCATCGCAGGGAAATATGTGTTGTTTGCCGCGATGCACCTTGCCGTTTTTGACGACTCGTGGGGAGTCACTGGCCGGACATGGCAGGCAGTGCGAAGACATCGGGCCTTGAGAAACTATCACCAGCCACACACATCAAGTTGGTGGCAGTCGGCGCATCGGTTAATGGCCAGATATCCTTACCTTTTAAGGACTCCCAGGGTTGGCGATGGATCAACGCAACTGGCAAAACTTTCGCGAGTTGTCGAATTCTGGATCTTGCCAGGAGTAGGCAAAGTGGCTCACCGAGTTGATTTGGGGCGTCGCTTGGCGAATCGCCTGCATCTGCGCTTCTAACGACGGACGATTGCGGAAAGATTGGCCCCAGGCTCCAGCCAGGGCCGGCTTCACGAATTGCGCTCCCTGTGGCCCCGCCGCTGCCAGCACCCGGCGAATTTCATCCACAATGCAGCCAGTATGCCCACACACCCCATAGGCCATGGGGTGCCAAGACATCCAGGTCGGAAAGCGATCCCAATATTGCAAGCGCGAGTCAAAGCCATTCCCCACGGTCTGATTGCCCAATGGAAAGAAGACTGCCCCGGTGCGCAAGCCCTGTTGCTGAGCTAGTTGTCCAGCTTCAGTGAGGTAGTCCACCACGCCCTGCACCGCATGGGCCACGGTCAATTGCCACAGCTCCCGTTGCAAGGTGGATAACGGGGCGGGGGCGGTGTTGCCTTTTTGATCCGACGGGACCCGACTCTGCCACAGGGGCTCGGAGTCGTTGGGATAGGCCTGTCTGGCCGCTTCCAAATCATTGGGCGATAGCTGTCCACTGTCCAGGTAGCGCTGGATTAACGACAAGCCTTGAGCATTGGTGGCTCGCCGCAGCAACGCGTTGCGGGACGCCTCTCCATGAATCCACAAGTCGGCGACTTCATCCGCCACTGAGTAGCCGCCGGTGCCTCGGGGATACCGGATGTAGTCAAACAAAATACCTTGGGGGCGGCGCTCGGCCACTTCCGACAGCACGACTTGAAAGTGTTGCCGTGCTTCCAAGCTGTAGGGATCAACAAAAACCTCATGGGCATTGCTGCTCAGCCCGCTTTGGGCAAAGGTGTGAGTGTCTTGGCCGCGCCCGTTCATGGCGAGGGTACGGCGCTGTTGCGGGTTGAGGGTGTAGGTGTAGCCGAAGTTCAGCGCAAACATCCAGGCATAGGTGTCCAACCCTCGGGGGGTGGCTTTGGCGATCGCTTCCGCCAGCAAGTCACGCTGCTCATAGCCGGGAGCCTGCACTACCGAAGGCCACACGGTGGGATTATCCGCCTTGGGCAGCAACACCATGCCGCTATAAAACGCTTCTGCATAGACCTGGTTGTAGCCCATGTTAGCGATGCGATCGAGCACCGCCTCTAGAATGCCGGGCTGCAAATCGCAGGGATAAAGTCGGAGCCAAACGGCTTGTTCGCGGGGCCAATTGGCGGCCCGACATTGGGCCAACGCCCGGGCGTGTTCTGCCACTAAAGCGTCATATTGGCCCTTGGCCTGCGCGTCATTATTTTCAAATGCCGCTCGGCGCAAGGCCTCTTTGCGGGAGGCGTCGGCCTGCGAAATTTGACAATAGCTGTTGAGCTGGATAGCACTGGCGCGCCTTGGCAAGGTGGCCTCTAGGGTCATGACGCTGCCTAACCCCGTCGCGATCGCCGCCAAGAGTGACGCCTTTACAGACCCTAGAAATGTTCGTCGCAAATTCTTCATGCCCATCCCGTGGTCGTGTTCATCCTGTCCCGGTAGACGTGATCGATACCCACCGCGTTTCCCATCATTTGGCCGTGAGCAATTCAACAATATTGTGGGCCATCTTAATAGCTACACAGACTTCCCGAGGATGCTCATCCCCACGAACCAAAACGCCGCAGAACGGGCAGGTGGCCCTTGGCCTTGCCCAATCGGTCAAAATCGATGCCCCATTCTAATCGGGCACGCTGAAATTGCCCTCAGCATCGCCAGCATCACTCGTTGACTCTGCATCGTTGCCTTGGCTAGCTTCAGCCAGTTCTAGTTGGGCTAATAAAGCCCGCAACCGCATGCGTTGAATGTGGGGCCAGCCGCCGCTGAGTTCGATATCGCGGAGCAGGGCATACAGTCGTTGGCGATTGGTCGGTAATGCATCTTGAAACCAGGCATCACGAATCTGACTATGCAGTTCCTCTAATAACCGCAACAGTCCTAACAGCGCAATTTCGTCGCCGGTGCGGGCGATCGCCGCTTGCTCCGACGCCTGCGCGAGCTGCTTGAGGTCATCCGACAACTGGTCAAAGTCAATATCAATGCGATCGCCCATTGTGCTTACTTCCCACTCAGCCTAGTTAGTCAAATCTCACCTACTGTATCGGTTCCTCTCCCAACATCCAGAAATTAATCTCGTTTACACTTCTTAACCTTAAGGTCTGAATCTTGCGACTCTACCGTGCTCCGTCGCTGAGCCATGTAGAATGCTAACTTGAGGCTTTGGATCGCACCCTTACACGGCTCCAGATCGTTCCCAGGTATCCCATCTTTGGGACTCTTTATGAGGGCACTATCCCCATGTATTCCTGGCAGGGTTCCCAGCTGAGCTCATTGGGCTTGCGATCAATCCATAAGACTGCTCCGGCAGTTTGCCAAAGCCGGATTAATATTCTGCTCCGACAGAACTCCATTTCATACAGAGACTCTATTGCTTTTGAGGTTGACCATGAGGTATCGCGCGCTCATTGTGGCTTTCCTGGCTGTGTGCTTGGGATTTGTAACCGCTTGTAGTAGTGGCCCCGTCGCCACCGCTGACGTTCCCCTAACCTATGACGAGATCCGTAATACGGGGCTGGCAAATAAGTGCCCTCAGCTCTCAGAGACCGCTCGGGGGACGATTCCAGTCAATGCTGGTCAGTCTTATCAACTGTCTGGTCTATGCCTAGAGCCGACTAGCTTTTTCATCAAAGAAGAGCCGACTAATAGCCGCCGCGAAGCGGAATTCATTCCGGGCAAGTCATTAACTCGCTACACCTCTTCCCTGGATCAAGTACGCGGTGATCTCGTACTCGAAGATGATGGCAGTCTGACCTTTCTTGAAAAGGGCGGCATCGATTTCCAAGCCATCACCGTTCAACTTCCCGGTGGCGAACAAGAACCGTTCCTCTTCACCATCAAAGGATTGGCAGCCCGTTCGCAAAGCGACCTAAATGCGCTCACGACTTACACTGACTTCGAAGGTGATTACCGCGTTCCGTCCTATCGGACTTCTAACTTCCTTGATCCGAAAGGGCGTGGTTTGGCAACAGGCTATGACACTGCGGTTGCACTGCCAGCACGTGGTGATGAGGATCTGCTGCGGGAAAACACCAAAGCCTTCGATGTTTTAGAAGGTCATATTTCTTTGATGGTCTCTAAAGTTAATCCTGAAACTGGTGAAATTGGTGGCACCTTCGAAGCAATCCAGCCTTCTGACACTGATATGGGCACTGCGGAGCCTGTAGACGTCAAGATTCAAGGAATTTTCTACGGCTATCTAGAAGAAGGGTTGGACGAAGCCTAACCTAAGTTACAGTCATTCCAGCTTGCAATTCCAGCTTGCATAAGCTTGTTCAATGAAAAAGGAGGGGCTGAATCAGCCCCTCCTTTTTCGTGTTGTGATTTTGCTTGCTGATATAGCAATCCCATGATCAAAGCGTTTTACGATCGCCTCCGTGAGGCGGGTAAACCGATGAAAGTAGCCCGATGCGCAGCGGCTCGAAAGCTTTTACACCTGGACTGGGTCGTGGTGAAGAAAGGACAGCCGTTTGATCCTGATTACAGGAAAGAGCCTTACCCAGCTTGACATCTGACTACCGTATCTTCGCTAGCTTAGGGCCAAAAAGAGCCGTTAAACGTCTCCTCACAGCTGCTAATTAAAACGATGAAGGCTACAACCATATTCAAATAGCGGCAACCTTCAAATCAAGGAACCTGCCCCAACCGCCCACCAGCTGCCGCAAGTTGACTCTGTCAACACTCTGTCAACGATCAACTGAGTCATTAAGGATTCTGGGAAGGCAATTAAACGGCTGCGGGTGATTGCTGAGTTTGCTTCTCAGGAATGTCCGTATATTTTTCGACGATTTGACGAAATTCATCGCCATCCATCGTTTCAATTTCCAGCAGCCGATCCACCAGATAGTCAATCAGTTCCCGATTGTCGCTTAATATGCTCCGAGCGCGATTGTAAGCATGTTGAGCGATCGCCCGCACCTGCTTATCAATCTTGGCCGCCAATGCCTCCGAATATTCGGAGCGGGGCATCATGTTGCGCCCCAAAAAGACCTCGCCACCCATACTTTCTAAGGCAACTGGTCCCAAGTCAGACATCCCGTATAGGGTCACCATTTGCCGGGCCAGGTTGGTCACCTGCTTAATGTCACCGCCAGCCCCGGTGCTGACTTCTAGGTCGCCAAAGACTTCCGCCTCAGCGGCCATTCCCCCCAGGGCAACGGTAATGCGATCAAGCAGCCAGTTGCGCGTGTACAGACCACTGTCAATGACATCTTCGTCCGGTAAGGACTGGGTAAAGCCTTCCACCCCGCCGGAACGGGGAATAATGGTGACTTTATTCAGGGAATCAGCGTGCTCTAGCAGCGTCGTCAGCAACGCATGTCCGACTTCGTGGTAGGCGGTCATTTTCTTGCGATTGCTGTCGAGCAGCGGCGTCAGGCTCAGGCCAATGGTCAACCGATCAATGGCATCTTCCACGTCTTGCATGGTGATAGCATCCTTGCGGCGACGAGCCGTGAGAATGGCCGATTCGTTCAACAAGTTGGCCAACTCAGCCCCGGAGAAGCCAGGGGTGCGGCGGGCGATCGCTTCCATCGACACGCCATCGGCAATCTTTTTGTTGCGGGCATGTACCTTCAAAATTTCTAGGCGACCCCCATAGGTGGGTAGATCGACCATCACCTGGCGATCAAACCGTCCCGGTCGCATCAGGGCCAGATCCAGCACATCTACCCGATTGGTCGCGGCAATGACAATGACGCCACTGTTGCCCTCAAAACCGTCCATCTCGGTCAGCAACTGGTTGAGGGTTTGCTCACGTTCGTCGTTGCCACCGCCGATGCCCGTGCCCCGCTGCCGTCCCACGGCGTCAATCTCGTCGATGAAGACGATACAGGGAGCATTTTCTTTAGCTTTTTTGAAGAGATCGCGAACTCGGGAAGCGCCCACCCCGACAAACATTTCCACAAATTCGGAACCGGAAATGCTGAAGAAAGGTACTGCCGCCTCGCCCGCGATCGCTTTGGCCAGCAGCGTTTTCCCCGTACCAGGAGGACCGACTAGCAATACCCCCCGGGGAATTTTGGCTCCGATGGCCGTAAACTTTTCCGGATTCTTGAGAAACGAGACAACCTCTTGCAGTTCTTCCTTGGCTTCTTCGATGCCTGCAACGTCGTCAAACTGCACACCCGTTTTGGCCTCCATCTGAAACCGCGCCCGCGATCGACCAAAACTCATGGCCCCGCCCGCATTATTCGCCGTCCGCCGCAGAATGAGCAATAAGCCAAACAGCAGCAACATGATCAACAACGTGTTGGTGGCAATCCAAGCGAACGCATTGCCGCCCCCCTCGGGTTCGATCTCAACATCCACGTCTTGGGCGCGCAGTCGCTGAATCAGCTCTGGATTGTTGGCATCCCCCTCAAACAGCACCACTTCCTGAGGCGGGTCTTCTTCACCATCGCTTCTCAGCACAACATCAGCAGTATTGGTATTGGGGTCGATATCAACCTGCTCAACCTGTCCAGAGTCAACCAATTCTAAAAATTCGCCATAGGTCAGCTGGTCGTCTTCTTCGGTCTGTGCCAACACTGGCGGCAAAGCCGCCAAGCTCTGCATCAAAAACCAGGTCGTCGTCAACAAGCCAGAAGCTGTTACCTGAGCAGTCCGCCGGAAAAAAGAGGGTTGACGCAAACGGTTTGCCATAAAACGTGCCTTTAATCTTCGTATCTGCGAGAATTCGTCCATCCCTTGAATCAGGGGGAAATGAGTTGTCAGCGCTGAGAAAGCCTGATCATCCCCTAGTGTAATCGGTCTGCCCTAGACTGTGTCGCAGTCTAAGCAGTTGCAGCTGAGCGCACTGACCGCCGCCGAAAACTGATGGTGACCTCCCGCCTGAAATCTGACGTGGCCCCCGGGCTCAACAGCCCAGCTTTACCGAAACTTCATGGCCTTTCACACCCTCTTCATCCACCCTTGATTCATCAACGTCTCCGGATGTTTACCATCAACTGATAATGGGAATAGACCGCGTAGCCGTCGTGACGACGGAGCAAGGAGATGCCCAGGCATGAACCGACAACTGAAGCATTTTTGGCAAAAGATAGCGGGCCTCGTAGCGGTAGAAGTACCGACAGCAGTGGCAGCGTGCGAATTTGACTGCCGAGAGCTGAATTGTGACGCCGAGCGGTGGACCCATTGTCCCCGCCGCCAGCAAACAGAACTCGCGATCGCTGACTCGCTTCCAGATCAGCAATCGCGCTAATCCGCCAGCGCTCCGGTCGTGCCTAGACTGCCAAGTGTTGTCGCACCGCGGCCGCAATGTGATCAGTCCAGTGATCGACTAAGGGCTGCTGTTCCGCTTCGACCATGACGCGAATCAAGGGCTCAGTGCCCGATGGCCGCACCAACACACGCCCCAAGGCTCCCATGTCGGCTTCGGCTTGGGCGATCGCTTGCACCACCGGGTCACAGGTTTGCCAGTTTTTACGGCGATCGCGATCCTCAACGCGAATATTGTCCAACCGTTGAGGATAGGTGGTGAAACTTTGATCCACCAGGGCCGCCAGGGAACCCCCGACTTGTTGTACCAAATCGGCTAGGTGTAGTGCCGTCAAAATGCCATCGCCCGTCAGGCTGTAATGGTGGCAGAGAATATGGCCAGATTGTTCACCGCCCAGCTTAGCGCCCCGGTCAATCATTTCTGCATGGACGTGCTGGTCGCCGACTTGGGTGCGCAACAGCTCGCCGCCGAGAGCGTTCCAAGCCCGCTCAAAGCCGAGATTCGCCATCACGGTGGAAATAATCAGGTTATTGGGCAAGCGCTGGGCATCTTTCAGCAGCTTGCCCCAGAAATAGAGGATGTAATCGCCATCCACAATCCGCCCTTGACCATCGACCGCAATCACCCGATCGGCATCGCCGTCAAAGGCAAAACCAATATCGGCTTGATGCTCGCGGACAGCAGCTTTGAGTGGCTCTAAATGGGTCGAACCACAGTTGACGTTGATGCGATCGCCATCGGGTAGACCATGAATGCCAATGACTTCTGCCTGAGTGCTGTCAAAAGCCTGTATGGCAATGCCAGCCGCCGCGCCCCAGGCCATATCCAACACAATCTTCAAGCCGCTCAAATTGAGATCGGGCAAGGGCTGACGCAAAAAGTCGAGGTACTGACCCACCAGCTCTGGGCGATGGTGCCATTGTCCCCAGGCCCTGACGGGGGTGGAGTTAGGCACTTCTAAACCCCGGAGTGATCGCTCAATGTGCTGCTGCACAGCGGTCGGCAACTTTGTGCCCTCAGGGCCAAAAAACTTGATGCCATTATCTTGGGGCGGGTTGTGGCTGGCGGAAATCATCACGCCCCCAATGGCCCCTACCGCTGGCGTTAGATTCGCCACGGCGGCCGTCGGACACAAGCCTAAATTCCATACGTCTAAGCCCGCTGAGGTGAGGCCCGCCGCCAGGGCTGATGACAGCATATGTCCGGAGTTGCGGGAATCTTGACCTAACAAAATCGGTCCCTGAGTGCCAGAGTGCTGTTGCAACACCCGGCCTGCCCAGTAACCAATTTGGGTCGCCAGGGGCGCATTCAAGAGCTCACCGGCCTGCCCGCGAATGCCATCGGTGCCAAATAATTGGGTCTGGGGCAAGTCCAAAGTCTGCCAGCCCAAGCCTGGGGGCCGCAACAGATGCTGGCGACTCGCCGGTCGCGCTGGAATGCTTACCATAAAATTGACTCCTCACACACTCATCAGTGGAGAATACCACCTCTGCTTAACAATCTGTAGTTTGCTGGCAGAATGCTCGATCTGATCAGAGGATGAAAGGGTTCACCTATTGATGGATCGATGCCTTTAGAACCATCGCCGACTGACGATGCTCAACTCCATACCGGTATCCAGCAATTTAATCAGGGCGATTATTACGCTTGCCACGACACGCTGGAAGCGATTTGGATGGCAGCCGAGATCCCTGAAAAGCCATTTTTTCAAGGCATTTTGCAGCTAGCGGTCGCGCTCTACCACCTTGGCAACCATAATTGGCATGGCACTGCCATCTTGTTAGGCGAGGGCCTCAGACGGCTGGAACCCTTTGAACCTAAGTATCGCGGCGTCGATGTAACGCCGTTGCTGGATTGCGCCAGCGCTTGGTTAGAGGCGGTGCAACAACTTGGAGTTGAGCAAGTGGCGAAGCTGGCCGAGGCTTTGCAACAAAGTCAACTCGGTCACCCTACGACGCTGGCTACCATCTCTTTACCACAGTGGCGAATTCACTATGATGCCCCTGCCGATCAACCAACAGATTGAATGTCATCAAGTGTCTACATAAACGGCAGAATGGATCAGCGATCGCATAAAAATTAATACGGATGCGATGCCGCTCGTGGGAACTGAGAATAATGAGATTGCGTCTTAAACAACTACTATGAGAGACGGAGAATGGTGGGTCAGGCGGGAATATCAACCATGAGGCATACGCAATATTTCAGGCGGAGATGGCGATCGCTGGCGGCGGTCGTTACCCTCGGCGGTTTGGGATTTTGGTTGGCGATCGCGCCAGTTCCCCATCCGCAGGCACTGGCACAAACAGCGAGTCCCGGCGTCATCACCCTGCGAGCCGACATCCAAGAGGCCAATGCCAATACCGGGGTGATTGTGGCCCGAGGCAATGTCCGCATTGATTATCCGGCCCGTGATATTGTCGCCACCTCGGCCCAGGCGCAATACTTCAGTAACGAAAATCGGATGATCCTCAGTGGCAATGTCGTGGTGCTGCAAGAGGGCAATCGCCTCCAGGCAGAAGTCGTGACTTACTTGGTAGATGAGGGGCGCTTTATCGCGATGCCCCAACCCAATGAACAAGTCGAAACGACCTACATTATTCAAGACAATCCCACTGCCCAACCGGGTGACGGCACGGCAACCGATGAGGCTCCGACGGGAGCGGCTGATGCCATCACACCCGACGAGACCCTGCTAATCGCGCCTTTAGAGCCGCCAACGTTACCCGATACGGAGTGATGTGGGGCGATCGCTTTGCGCCATTTTCTGAGCATCGTTGCTGAGTGGTGATGGATGGTAATGCCTCAACGCTGGCAGACATCGCCTGGTTAACTGGGCATAGTCAATGAGGGTGGGGGCGATCGCGACCAGTCGCCTACCAATAAAACACAGGGGCTCGTCACCACCACCACCTACTGTCTCGCCCAGTTATCTCGCCCAAGTCCAGCCGCGAGCAGCGCCTGACTAACAGCGACATTTCCTGTCATCAAGGGAAAGCGCTTTGATAAAATTTGAGCCAAGCCTTGACCATTCCTCTGGATACCCAGTCCCTTGAAAATCATTCTGGAAAATGTAGAAAAGACCTACGGCAAGCGGCAAGTCGTGCATCAAGTGAGCTTGTCAGTGGGCCAAGGCGAAGTTGTGGGACTATTGGGGCCAAACGGCGCGGGCAAAACCACCACTTTTTACATGGCCACTGGACTAGAGCGTCCTGACATGGGTCGGGTCTGTCTAGATCAAATTGACATCACCGACCTGCCCATGCACCAAAGAGCTCGCCTGGGAATTGGTTATTTGGCCCAAGAGCCGAGTATTTTTCGTCACCTGTCGGTGCAAGATAACCTGCTATTGGTAATGGAGCAAACGAGTGTACCCACTCACCTGTATCACGCCAAACTCACCAAATTGCTCAAGGAGTTTCGCTTGGAAACCGTCGCTAAAACCCAGGGAAACCTAGTGTCTGGGGGGGAACGCCGCCGCACTGAACTGGCCCGAGCTCTGGCCGCCGGGGAAGAAGGTCCCAGGTTCCTGTTTCTGGACGAACCCTTTGCCGGGGTTGACCCCATCGCAGTGACCGAGATTCAAGGGATGGTGGCGCAGTTGCGCGATCGCGACATTGGCATGCTGATCACTGACCACAACGTGCGGGAAACGCTCCAGATTATCGATCGCGCTTACATCATGAGCGAAGGACGGATTCTCGCCTCGGGCACGGCTCAGGATCTATACAACAATCCTTTAGTTCGGCAACATTACTTAGGGGAGGATTTCAAGCTCTAGATTTGCCTGGTTTGCTCCATCCTTTCAACTTGCATCCCTCCTAATTTCCCTATGGACACGCCTTTTTCTAAATCCACCGTGCCGCAGCCCTTGCGCAATCCTCTTGATTGGTTGCAAGTTTCCGTCATGGATGGGTACATCATGCGCGAAATTCTCATGCCATTCTTGTTTGGCGTGGGAGCTTTTTCGTCCATTGGCATCTCAGTCGGCGCGCTGTTCGAACTCATTCGTCGCGTCACTGAGTCGGGGCTCTCCATTGGGTTAGCCATGCAAATCTTTGTGCTGAAGCTGCCAGAATTCATCGTCCTGGCGTTTCCGATGTCTACCTTGCTGGCGACGATGATGGCTTACAGCCGCCTCTCAGCAGACAGTGAACTCATTGCGTTGCGCGGCTGTGGCGTGAGCATTCGACGCATTATTGCGCCGGCAATTGTTTTTAGTATTGCCGTGACTGGGGTGACCTTTGCCTTTAACGAAATGATTACACCAGCCGCCAACTATCAGGCGGATATCACCCTCGATCGCGCGCTCAATTCTGATCGCCCCCCCTTTCGCGAACGCAATATTCTCTACCGCGAGTTTGAAGATATTGCTGGCGATGATGAGCAGCGCATGAAACGCTTATTCTATGCCGAACGTTTTGACGGCGAACGAATGTATGAGGTTACGGTGCTGGACTATTCCCAAGCTGGATTAAGCCAAATTGTCAGTGCTGATTCCGCCATCTTTGATATCGACGAAAAAACCTGGGACTTTTATGAAGGCACCCTTTACGCAGTGTCGCCGGACGGTTCATTTGGTCAAACCATCACCTTTGATACCCAAGAAATTCAGCTGCCCAGTACGCCATTCGATATCGCCAATCGCACCAAAGGTGACGAAGAGATGAATATCGCTGAAGCTTCGCGATATCTCGACGAAGTCATCATGAAAACGGGCGATGAAAAGGAAATTCGCACGTTCAAGATCCGGATTCAGCAAAAGTATTCGTTACCGTTTGTCTGCGTCGTGTTTGGCCTCGTGGGGGCTGCGCTCGGTGTGCGGCCTCAGCGGACGGGTAAAGCCACCAGCTTTGGTATTAGTGTCGTCATTATTTTCAGTTACTACCTGATTGCTTTTATCTCGAATGCCATGGGCGAAGTGGGCATCTTCTCGCCAGTCATTTCTGCTTGGCTACCGATTTTTCTGTTTCTCGGCGTCGGGGTGCTCCTCCTCCAGCAGACCTCAAATTAAACCTTACGGCGTTTTCAAGCTGCTGGAGGGGAAGTTCTGACCACCGAGGGTGACGCCAAAGCCACCAACTTAGATCATTGAGAATCAAACTAAGTTGGGAGAGCCGTCTGGGCTGCCCTAGTCCATGGGGATGTAGGTAGGGGCGACGTTTTCTGGCCGATAGCCCGCGGCAATGCAGGTCGCCAGCGAGTCTTCTGTGGCAGATCCGACTGCATCAGCGATGCCAGTCACGCAGGCGGCGTAGCGCTCTGGCAAAATGGTGCGATGGCAATGATCCAGCACGGACTGGGAATCGGCCACGACCAAATCGCCATGGATGGTAGCCACACAAGAGGCGACTTCGTCCGGGCGACGATCGCGACTACAGGCCGATAGGGCAGCAGTTGGCGTCACATCGGCAGCATTCAGGACACCCGAAACACAGCCCGACACTTCCGTGGGGCGATAAGCATTGGCGCAGGCGATCGCTGCGGCCTCAGCGCTCACCCCGGCATCCAGCAACTCACTGGCGCACGCTCCATAATTTTGATCCGTGGCTTGGGCTTGGGCGGCGGTGGCCAGAAACGGCAGCGTACTGGCGGATAATAAGGCTCCCGCGACAAACGGTATCACGGGCCACTGGAAAAGTTGCACAGTCCGAGAAGAATAAATCATGACAGAAGATTAACGGTTTTATCAGTTGATTAACAGTTGAATTAGGCCCTGTCAGCAAAAATTAAGGCTAATTTACGATATTTGAGGTCTGCCGTTGCAAAAACCTCCTCCCTATTCCACCACAAACCGACCAGTTTGAAATGAGGACGACGGCGCTAATCTTCTACAGTAGAAGATAACTAACACGTTACCTACGTAAACCTGAGGGTATCTCGCTATGCATTTGAGTGACGTAACTCACCCGAACCAGCTTCACGGTTTGTCCCTTCATCAACTAGAGCAGATGGCGCGACAAATCCGCGAGAAGCACCTGGAAACGGTCGCCACTAGCGGCGGCCATTTGGGGCCAGGTTTGGGAGTCGTCGAACTGACATTGGCACTGTATCAAACGCTCGATCTGGATCATGACAAGGTCGTTTGGGATGTGGGCCATCAAGCTTATCCCCATAAGCTCATCACAGGACGCTACAACGATTTTCATACCCTGCGGCAAAAAGACGGGGTAGCGGGCTATCTCAAACTTTCCGAGAGTCCGTTTGACCACTTTGGTGCGGGTCACGCCTCAACGAGTATCTCAGCCGCTCTGGGGATGGCCTTGGCGCGCGATTTACAGGGCGAGGATTTCAAAGTTGCCGCCATTATTGGCGATGGGGCACTGACCGGGGGCATGGCCTTAGAAGCCATCAACCATGCGGGGCACCTGCCCAATACGCGCTTGCTGGTGGTGCTGAACGACAATGAAATGTCGATTTCGCCGAACGTCGGTGCCATC
Source organism: Halomicronema sp. CCY15110 (assembly GCF_016888165.1). Taxonomy (GTDB): domain Bacteria; phylum Cyanobacteriota; class Cyanobacteriia; order Phormidesmidales; family Phormidesmidaceae; genus Halomicronema. The sequence goes on from NZ_JACSWC010000370.1 coordinate 21,151, forward strand.
CCCCGTTATTTGAACAAGATGCGCCTCAGCCCGCCGATGCAGTTCCTCACTGATAATTTGGAAGAGCAGTTCAAGCATCTGCCGTTTGTGGGGGATTCTCTCACTCCCGAACTGAGCCGCGTGAAAGAAGGGATGAAGCGGTTGGCGGTGCCCAAAGTCGGGGCAGTCTTTGAAGAGTTGGGCTTCACCTATATGGGACCAGTGGATGGTCACAATCTGGGTGAACTGATCAATACCTTTAACGAAGCGCACAAGATTGAAGGGCCAGTGCTGGTGCATGTGGCCACCGTGAAAGGGAAAGGCTATGCGATCGCGGAAGAAGATCAAGTCGGCTACCATGCGCAGAATCCGTTTGACCTAGCCACGGGCAAAGCCAAGCCTTCGAACAAGCCGAAGCCGCCCAAATATGCCAAAGTCTTTGGCAACACTCTGACCAAAATTGCGACCGACAATCCTAAGGTCGTGGGCATCACGGCGGCGATGGCGACAGGCACCGGGCTCGAGATTCTGGCGGACAAGCTGCCCAAGCAGTACATTGATGTGGGCATTGCCGAACAGCACGCTGTCACCCTCGCGGCTGGCCTTGCAGCGGAAGGGATGCGGCCCGTCGCAGCAATTTACTCCACCTTTTTGCAGCGGGCATTTGACCAGATTATTCACGATGTCTGTATTCAGAAGCTGCCTGTCTTTTTCTGTCTTGACCGCGCGGGCATTGTCGGCGCTGATGGCCCCACCCACCAGGGCATGTATGATATTGCCTATCTGCGATCGATCCCCAATATGGTGCTGATGGCTCCGAAGGATGAAGCCGAACTCCAGCGCATGATCGTGACGGGCATCGACTACACCAATGGTCCGATCGCAATGCGGTATCCACGCGGCAATGGCGTCGGTGCCCCGCTGATGGAAGAGGGCTGGGAGGCACTGCCCATCGGCAAAGCCGAACTGCTGCGAAGTGGTGACGATGTGTTGATTTTGGGCTACGGCTCGATGGTATATCCCGCCATGCAGACTGCTGAAATTCTTAGCGAACACGGCGTCCAAGCGACCGTGGTGAATGCCCGCTTTGCTAAACCGATTGATGAAGAGCTGATTTTGCCGTTGGCGAAGCAGATTGGCCGAGTCGTCACCATGGAAGAAGGCTGCACAATGGGGGGCTTTGGAACTGGCGTCGCGGAGGCTCTGTTGGATGCGCAGGTGCCCGCTCAAGTTGTCCGGCTGGGTATTCCCGATGTGTTGGTGGATCATGCCACTCCAGATCAGTCTAAGGCCGCGTTGGGCCTGACCCCGTCCCAAATGGCTAGTACCATTCTCGAAAAGTTCCAGATGTCAGAGCTGTCGGCCACTACTTTGCAGAAGACCTAGTGGTCGGCGATCGCTGAGCATCAGACTCACAACGATATCAGGCAAGTGGGGGCGAGATGATCGCCCCCTTATTTTTGAGAATTTGAGCAACGTCAATTCGACTGACGCTTTTTGCCCTCTCTCCAAACCTCTCTCCCGAAGGGAGAAAGGCTTCAAACCCTGATGCCCTGGTGAGAATCTTGCAAATTCAGAGGACTCTGCGAAAATTTTCAACGTTTCGTCGAACTCACGTTGAGCCATGTGAGCGATCGCCCCTGACGTGCCCTTCCTATTGCCGCAGCAGGATACCAGCCATCGCCGAAAACACATCAAGCGAAACCAGCTTGGGTGACCGGCAGGGTCACCACAAACTCGGTACCTGCAGACACAGCGCTGCTAAAAGTCAGGGTGCCATGGTGAATGTCAGTCACAATGCGGTAGCTCGTTGCCAGCCCCAACCCTTTGGCTCCGACTGGCTTGGTGCTAAAAAACGGCTCATACACCCGATGTTGAATCTCGTCGGGAATGCCACAGCCGGTGTCAGCGATCGTAATCTGTACTTGATCGGGGTTGAGCTGTTGCGTCTGGAGCGTGATACACGGAATCACACGCGCATCGTCATCCGGTATGGGTGACTCCCACAGGGCATCAATACTGTCGATCGCATTCTCCAGCAAATCTAAAAACACTTGCCCAATGAGTTTCGCCTCACAAGCGACCGGCGACAACGATCCGTAGTGACAATCAACCCTAATTTCTGGGCGCTGATGGCTTGGCCGCAAACGCGGTTTGAGCAAGATCAAGAGACTATCTAAAGTTTGATGCAAATCAATTGCTTTCACCCCCGCTTCGCCATGATGCGAGAAGGTTTTGAGCGCCTGCACAATCGTGCCGATACGCTCAGCTCCCACTTGCATGGAACTCATCAAACTAGGCAAATCATCAAGCGCAAAGTCAATTTCTTCTGCCTCTGGGTCAGGAATTGCCGTCGGTGTGGCAGCGCGATATTGCTGGATAGCCTGCTTCAAAGTCTGAAAATAATCCTGTGCGTGGGACAGGTTGACAGAAATAAAGCTGACTGGATTATTGATTTCATGGGCGACCCCGGCAATGAGATTTTCTAACGCCGCCATTTTTTCTTGCTGGATAATCTCGGCCTGATTTTCCTTCAAATATTGCAGAGCAGTCTCCAAAACTTGGTTCTGACTGACGAGCTGCTGATTGAGTTGAGCAATGGCTAGCTGAGTACGAATGCGACTAACAATTTCGGCTTGCGAAAAGGGCTTAGACACATAATCTACCGCCCCCAAGTCAAACGACTTGACTTTAGCAGCAACAGCATCGAGCGCACTTAAAAAGATGATCGGAATATCACGGGTTGCCTCGCAGTCTTTTAAGCGACGACAGACCTCATAGCCGTCCATTTCTGGCATGTTGATGTCAAGTAAAATCAAATCCGGGAGATTGGCCTGCACTGCCATCAGGGCCATACTGCCGCTCACCGCTTGCCGCACGGCAAAGCCTTCCTCCTTCAACATTTCAGACAATAACTGAATGTTTTCGGGCACGTCATCCACGATCAAAATGCTGTCTGCTACGTCCCCTGCCATCGCCCTTAATTAAACCTCGAAGTTCAAGAAATCTGCTGGATCATTTGCTCGGCTGATGCAGGTTTACCAAACCAATACCCTTGCCCTGAATTACAGTTCAAACCTTTGAGTAACTGTAGCTGTTCGGGGGTCTCAATGCCTTCTGAAACCGTGATCATATTTAAACTGCTGGCCATGCTGAGGATGGCTGAGATGATCTGAAAGTCGCGATCTTTTTGCGATAATCGATTGATAAAAGAGCGATCGATTTTCAAGGTTTTAACTGGCAACTTGTGCAGATAACTAAAGGATGAATAGCCGGTGCCGAAGTCATCAATACAGAGGTGAAAGCCTCGCTCGGCCAAGGCTCTAATCACTTCGGTAGCCAAAGCATTATCTAAGAGAGCAGTTTCAGTGATTTCGAGCCTTAAATGCTGGGGCGACAAGCCGTAGCGGTTGAGGAGTTGTTCTAATTCTTCGGGCAAGGTAGATTGCGTAATTTGCGACACCGACAGATTGAAGCCGAGGTAAAAATCTTCTCTCACTTTGCCCTGCTGACGCCACTCACGCAGTTGCTGACAGGCGGCTTCGAGCAGTTGTTTGCCAATGGGTAAAAGCAGGCTGGTTTCTTCGGCCACTGACAGAAATGAGTGGGGCAAGAGTAGGCCACGCTCTGGGTGCTGCCACCGTATGAGGACTTCGCAACCGATGGGTTGATCCGTCGTGAGATCGACAATGGGTTGATAGTAGGGCTGAAACTCTTGGGCGATAATGGCGCGATTGAGGTCGGCTTCGACTTGCAAAAGTTCGATGCTGGCCTGCTGCATGATGGGATTAAAGATGCTGTAGCAGCCTTTGCCGTTGGCTTTGGCGTTGTACATGGCGATATCAGCATCGCGCAAAATGTGTTCGGGCTGCTGATGTTGCACAGGATTACTCAAGACAATGCCCACACTGAGGCTAATAAAGGCTTCGCCATGGGGCAGGTGAAAACCAGGGCGAATGGCCTTGATGAGCTTTTCGGCACAGGCGATCGCGGCTGCTTGCGACTCCACTTGGGGCAGTAAGACGACGAACTCATCGCCACTAAACCGGGCCAAAACATCTTCTGTGCCCAACTCCTGGCTTAAGCGCCCGGCCACCTGAATGAGTACCTGGTCGCCGACAAAATGACCGTACGAATCGTTGATCAGCTTGAAGCGATCGCAGTCGCAAAACAGCACCGCAAACCGGTAGTCGGGATCCGTCTGTACGGCTTCCAGCAGACGTGCGATCGATTCCATCAGCAGCGATCGGTTGGCTAAGTCTGTGAGCTGGTCATGATAGGCCGCCTGGGTGAGTTGAGCGTTCGCGATTTGCAAGGCTTTGGTCCGCTCTTTAATGATTTGCTCCAGCGTCAACAGGGTCTGCCGGGCCAGCACCTGATTGCGCACCCTCACCAATACCTCAGCCATTTGAAAGGGTTTAGTAATGTAGTCAACGCCACCGACATCAAAGGCTTTGACCTTATCAAAGGCATCGCTTAAGGCGCTGAGAAAAATAATGGGAACGTCAGCCGTCACCTCATCGGCTTTGAGTTCTTGGCAGAGAGTGTAGCCGTCCACTTCGGGCATACAAATATCGAGGAGGACGACATCGGGTAACATCGCCGCGATCGCAGTTTTGGCCATGGCGGCGTTGACAGCTTTGCGGACACTGTAACCGTTCGTCTCCAAGATTTCGGATAGGAGGGCGATATTTTCGATGGTGTCATCGACAATCAATATATCGGCCTGTAACGGGGCAGCCAAAGTCTTCTGCAGGGTCGTACTCATTAATTTTTCTCAGGGCGACAATTCAAGTCAGCAATGCATCGCTATTTCACTTTCTCTTCAGATCTTCCCAACAACTCTAGAACTTGGTCGAATCTGAACACATCTGCAAGTTGGTAGAGTTTCTCCGCCAATATCGCATGGTCTGAATTAATTTGTTCTATTAAGGTGCGGAGTTCTGTATCACTACAGCGGGTAGCGGCTGTTCGTAACTGATCACGCCACTCTAGCGGCATCTTGAACAGGCTAGCGACAACGGCAGCGGCGTTGGTCGCCTCAGCCTCAGCCGGGATGAGGGTGGGTTCGTCGGTGGCGTAGCAATACTGCAAATTCAGATGGGTTTTCATCAAATTAAAGAGATCCTTCGATTGGAAGGGTTTGCGCAGAATTGCATCACAACCAGCGGCCACAATATCAGTGTGGCTTTCTTCAAAGGCGGTGGCGGTGAGGGCCAAGATGACGGTGGGCGAGAGTTGGCGATCGCGTTCCAACTGGCGAATGCGGCGGGTGGCCTCGTAGCCATCCATCACGGGCATCCGCATGTCCATCCAAATCAGGTGGGGCTGCCAATCTTGCCACAGGGCGATCGCTGCTTCACCGTTGGGGGCCTCGCGGATGTCAAAGTTGAGGGGGGTGAGCACATCGAGTAGCAGCACACGGTTAATGGCATTATCTTCGACCACCAGGCAACGCAGCCGGGGTTGTCCAGGGGCAAGACCGATGACGTCGTGCTCAGTTTGCGGTTCCTCCGCGAGGGCTGGCGTCATCGTGGGCGTCGCCTGGAGCGTGAACGAGAAGCAGCTGCCCTGGCCCAACTCACTGGTCACGTTGAGATTCCCCCCCATCTCCTGCACATATTGTTGACAGAGAGCGACGCCAAGCCCGGTACCCTGGCCCGATTGCCGACCCGATTGGGTTTGCTGAAAGGGGACAAACAAAGCGTCGATTTCTTCGGCTGAGATGCCCATGCCCGTATCTTCCACGGTGAATTGGAGGACGATCGCTTCGGGATGCTCACGGTCGATAGCCTGGGTTGCGACTGCTGCCGTGAGCTGCACATACCCCGACTGAGTAAACTTGATGCCATTGCTGAGGAGATTGAGCAGAATCTGCCGCAATTTGCCTTGGTCCGCCAGCACATATTGCGGTAACTCCGTCGCGATGACGAGTTTTAGCTGTAAGCCTTTTTTGTCGGCTTTTACCCGCAGCATATCTTGCAGCGTATGGAGCAACCGCCATAGGTTAAACTCCTCTGGATTGAGCTGGAACTTACCCGCTTCAATTTTGGACATTTCCAGCACATTATTAATCAGCCCCAGCAGATGTTCGCCGCTGTTGTTAATGATCTCGACGTAGTTTTGTTGACGACTAGGCAAATGATCATTGCGCTGGAGCAATTGAGAAAAGCCGAGGATCGCATTCAGCGGGGTGCGCAATTCGTGGCTCATATTAGCCAAAAACTCACTCTTAGCCTGGTTGGCCCGCTCGGATTCTTCTTTGGCGGCCTTGAGTGCTTGGGCTTGTTGGTGAGTGCGGGCAAATAAATCGGCCTGTTTGATCGCGATGCCGAGTTGGATGCCAATGCGCCCCAGCATCTGACATTCGCCCGGTTGCCACTGGCGCGGGCCATCGTTTTGATAACAAGAGAGCAATCCCCATAGTCGATCGTTTAAGAAGATCGGGACGATGACATAGGCCCGCGCTTGCAGGGCTTTGAGCAGGTCAAGATAGCAGTCATTAAATCCTTTGGCATAAACATCTTCCACCGCGATGTAGTCAATGCCCTGGGCGTAAATGCCCCCCTGGCTTTCTTGCAAGTAGGTATCGCGGATCGCAGTCGCATCGACGGCTAAACGACCCGGAATACATTGATCTTGTTGCAGCAATTGCTCTTGCCAAGGGCCGACAGCGGTTTTTTGCAACAGGGCTTGCCACGGGGCATCGACAGCCTCGGCGATGACCTCACCACTCCAGTCCGGTTGGAATCGGTAAACGATGACGCGATCGCACTGAATCGCCTGGCGCACCTCTTTGACCGTGCTGCGAAAAATTACGTCGAGCTTCATGCTGCGACGCATCCGTTGCAGCACTAGCGACGTGGCTCGTTCTTGTTGGGCGATTTGGGCCAGTTGCACGTTACGCTGGCTCAGTTCCTCCGTGCGCTGAATGACCTGCTGTTCCATGCCCGCATAGGTGGCGCGCAATTCGGCTTCGGCCTGCTGGCGTTGCAACTCAGCCGTCGCCCGCGCGGCAAAAATGTTCATAATCGCTTCGGCTTCGTCAGGACGCGGTAAGGGGCGATCGTGCAATACGCAGAGCGTCCCCATGACCTCACCCGTATCAGTCAGTAACGGCACGCCGAGATAAGACTCCGCGTTGGCCTCAGTCAACAGGCGAGCAGTGGGAAACTCGGTCTGAATCGCCTCCGGCCAATAATGGGGCTGCCCCGTGGCGATCACCTGGCTACAAGCGGTGCCTTGCCGCGCCACTCGAAAGTTGCCACAGACTTGGCCATTGCCCCACACGGCCAGCGCCTGCAGGGTGTCCGTTGCCGACTGATATTCCGAAATAAATGCACAGTTCACTTTGAGGGCTTGGGCCATATTTTTGGCTAGCGCGGCGAAGAAGGCTGCTCCGGTGGCCGACGCCGTCCCTTCTACAAGGCGGTGCAGCGTCTCCTGAGAGTCTTGGCGGGCAGTCATTTCTGCTTTTAACTGTTGATTGAGATTTTCCAGCTCTTGGGGCGATCGCAGCGCCAAAAACTGCGGCATCCACTCCACCAGCTTGAGCGCCGTCACCACAGAGATGAACGCAGTCAACGCCCGCGCTGTACCCGCCACCCAATAGTTGGGAAACCACAATACCCAAATATCGAGTAAATGCCCTATGCCACATAACGCAATAAACGCCCCAAAGAGCAAGAACACTGGCGTAAAGGGCGTATCGCGGCGGCGGCGCACGAAATAGACCAGCATGATGGGAATTGAGAAATAGGCCAGAACAATTAACAGGTTGCTGACCACATGCAGCGTGACTAAGGGGGTTTGCCATAAATAGCAATGCCCATGGGGAATATAAGCATTCTGGGCTTGCGCTAACCAAGCAGTGCTACCAACTGTATTCCAAGCCGCCCCGGCCATATGTTTTACCCTCTATGCAAAAGCCTGGTCATAGTTTGCCCATTTGCCATACCAGAGCTTGATTGTTGCCAGTTATACCATCAGCTTACTGAGAGTTCAGGAATACCACACAAACTATCTAGACCTTTAATCAGGTTGGGGACACTGCCCCTACCTCTGCTGAGGGTTTCCACCTCAAGGGACGGCAATTTCGTCAAACACCAAAAAAGCGGGCTAGACCAATCTAGCCCGCTCATCGTGCAACAGAATTATCTGCTTTACACCTTCAGCGCGGCTTGGGATTGGTCGTATTCCGGCACAGTGACAGGTAAAGGTTTGACCTTCCAAATGTCTTCACAGTACTCACTGATGGAGCGATCGCTGGAAAACTTGCCCGTCCGGGCCGCATTCAAAATCGACATGCGGGTCCAGTTGTCCTGGTCGCGGTAGGCCGCACTGACCTGATCTTGACAATCAATGTACGCCTGATAATCAGCCAATACCAAGAACGGATCATGGTGCAGAAGATTATCTAACAGGGGTCGGAAGAGTTGTGGATCGCCATGGGAAAAATGCCCGTGGGCAACCAAATCGAGCACGGCTTTCAGCGTGTCATTGCTGTCGTAATAGTCCCAAGGGTTGTAGCCGTTAGCTTTGAGTTCTTGCACTTCCGGCGTCTTGAGGCCAAACAGGAAGAAGTTTTCCGCCCCAACTTCTTCGCGAATTTCGATATTCGCACCATCCAACGTGCCAATGGTGAGCGCCCCGTTCATCGAGAACTTCATGTTGCCGGTGCCGGAGGCTTCTTTACCAGCGGTGGAGATCTGTTCGGACAGTTCCGCCGCAGGATACACTCGCTGACCAAAAGTGACATTGTAATCGGGCAGGAAAACGACCTTCAGGCGATCGCGCACGTCCGGGTCATTATTCACCACGTCTCCTACGGAGGTGATGAATTTAATGATCAACTTCGCCATCGTATAGCCCGGAGCCGCTTTACCCCCAAAGATAAAGGTGCGCGGGGTAATATCCGCATTCGGATTGGCCTTGATCCGGTTGTACAGCGTGATGATGTGTAGCACCTTCAAGTGCTGGCGCTTGTACTCATGGATGCGCTTGACCAAGACATCAAACATCGACTCAGGATTCACCGTGATCCCCGTGCGACGCTGAATGTGCTCGGCCAGGTCGCGCTTGATGGACAGCTTGATTTGCCGCCACTCATGACGGAACGCCGAATCATCCGCATACTGTTCCAGACCCTGCAGCTCATGGAGATGCTTGATCCAGCTGTCACCAATCTTGCTGCTAATCAGGTTAGATAACCGAGGGTTCGCCTGCACTAGCCAGCGCCGGGGAGTGACGCCGTTCGTTTTATTGTTGAACTTTTCAGGAGACAGTTCGTAGAAGTCCTTGAGAATGGTGGACTTCACCAGTTCGGTGTGCAGCGCCGCCACGCCGTTGATGGAGTAGCTGCCCACACAGGCGAGATTCGCCATGCGCACCGAGCGACTGCCGCTTTCATCAATCAGCGATAGCCGTTCGAGGTGACCTTCATCCCCCATGAATTTCACCCGCACTTGATCCAAAAAGCGACGGTTGATTTCATAGATGATTTCGAGGTGACGGGGCAAGATACGCCCAAATAGATCCACCGACCACTTCTCTAAGGCCTCGGGCAGCAAGGTGTGGTTAGTAAAGGCAAAGGAGCGACTAGTGACGTTCCAAGCGTTGTCCCACGCCATGTCGTGCTCATCGATCAGCAGTCGCATGAGTTCGGCCACGCCGATCGCAGGGTGAGTGTCGTTGAGCTGCACCGCAAACTTTTCGTGGAAGGTGTTGAGCCGCCGACCGCTGGTCAGATGAACGCGGATCATGTCTTGCAGCGCGCAGGAGACGAAGAAGAACTGCTGCATTAAGCGCAACTCTTTGCCCTGCACTTGCTCATCATTGGGATAGAGCACTTTGCTGATATTCTCAGACACGATCTTTTGATCAACCGCACCGTAGTAGTCACCCACGTTAAAGACTTGGAAATCGAAGGACTCGGGCGCTTCCGATTTCCACAATCGCAGCGTGTTGACCGTATTGACCTTGTAACCCGTGATGGGGGTGTCGTAGGGGATGCCTTTAACGATTTGGGCTGGCACCCACCGAACTTTGTATTGCCCTTGGTTATCCACATAGGGCTCAGTGTGACCGCCGAGCTTGACGGTGACGGCAAAGCTGGGGCGAGCGATTTCCCACGGGTTGCCAAACTGAAGCCATTTGTCGGTCATCTCGACCTGCCAGCCGTCGCGAATATCTTGGTCAAAGATGCCAAATTCGTAACGGATGCCGTAGCCGATCGCGGGAATTTCCAAACTGGACAGGGAGTCCATGTAGCAGGCGGCCAAGCGACCCAAGCCACCATTGCCTAAACCGGGCTCTTCTTCTTGATCAACCAGGGCTGAGTAGTCCAGGTTCGATTCTTGAACCGCTTGCCGCACTTCGTCCTGAATCCCCAGATTGATCAGGTTATTTTCCAGGTGTGGGCCGAGCAAAAATTCCGCTGAAAGGTAGGAAACAATACGGGTCTCGGGCACCAGGTAGTTCTTTTTGGAGTAGAGCCAGCGGGGCATCAGGCGATCGCGCACCACAAAGGCCAGGGCCAAATAAAAGTCATTGCGAGAAGCATGTTCGGGCAGTTTGCCCTGAATGTAATAAAGGTGGTCCGTTAAGGCGCGGCGCAGGGTTTCTACGCTCAGGCCAGTGCGATCGTCTTCAATCGTAATGGGACAATTCACTAAAGAGTCAGCAGTCACCATATTTCAGGTTCCTCCAAGGGTTGGGACAAGATTTAGGAAAACAAAGCTAATTAAGGCATTGGGTCTGATCGTTGTGCCAGACGGCACATCAACTTTTCAGTTTTAAAGGGGGATGAGAGTCATGCAGTTATAAAAAGTTTGGGGCCACGGACGGCGATCGCTGACGGGGGCAGGGGGCGAGGATTACCCACAAGCGGCCACCGAGCTTGAGGACATCAAAGACTGTCAAGAATTAGCCACGCTATTTTTTTGCCACGGTAGCAATTGATCGTGGCACCTCAGCTGATTTCATAACAATTTATAAAGACTGGATAGCACTGACTTTTTCCCTATCGACTGTTCATGCTCTCAGCCCTTCCCGGGAAAGCGGCAAATTCACCCGCAAAATTTAAGACTCTGACGCTGCCTGGGCCGTCACGATGAGTTTCGAGGGGAAGCGGCGATCGCCCTCCAGGGTGATGCCGCGATCGTTGGCCGCCAAATGTCGCAGGATTTTGTACACCGATTCCACCTGATCGGCGACTCCAGCTGTTTCTGCCACGGTGGCCAATGGTAGGGGCTGATCCAGCGATCGCACCACGTCCAAGATGCGGCGCTGCAAGTCGAGAATGGTCGCCGCTGCTTTTTTGCCCGCTTCGACCCCAGGTTGGTGATAGGCGTTGATATTCACGAGCGAAGCATAGAGCCCCACGGCCCGCTCGTACAGCGCGATCAGCGCTCCCACGGTGCGGGGTGTCACCTCGTTGATGGTGATAGTGATAGATTCCCGCTGATTGTCATAGAGCGCGGCCCGCGTGCCCTGCAAAAACCCGTTCAAGAAGTCCCCCGAGGTGGCATCGGGTTCGACCTCAATGGATGGCCCTTCGCGATCCTTCAAAACTTCAATGAACGTGGCAAAAAAGTTAGGAACACCTTCTCGGAGCTGCTGCACATAGGCGTGCTGGTCGGTGGAACCTTTGTTGCCGTAAACGGCGATGCCCTGATGCACGACGTTGCCATCCAGGTCTTTTTCTTTGCCCAAAGACTCCATCACCAACTGCTGCAAATAGCGGGAAAACAGCAAGAGACTGTCTTTATAGGGCAACATCACCATGTCCTTTTCACCCTGGCCGTTGCCGGCGTGATACCAGGCCAAGGCCAGCAGCGCCGCCGGATTAGTGCGCAAATCAGCGACCCGGGTGGCGGCATCCATTTCCTTAGCGCCGACAAGCATGGAGCGGATGTCGATGCCCAACAGCGAGGCCGATAGCAGACCGACTGCGGACATTTCAGAGGTGCGGCCCCCCACCCAGTCGAACATGGGAAATTCGGCGAGCCAGCCCTCCATCCGTTCCAGCTCGTCCATCTTGCTGCCGATCATGGTGATGGCCACCGCGTGGGAGGGAAAATCCAGTCCCAGATCTTCAAAGCGGTGCTTGACCTCCAACATCGCGTTGCGGGTTTCGGGGGTGCCGCCCGACTTGCTGGTAATCAGCACGAGGGTACTTTTCAAGTCATCGCCCAAGCGATCGAGCACCAGATCCAACCCAGCGGGATCGGTGTTGTCCATAAAGTAAATATCCATCATGGGGTTGATGGGAGCGAGCGCTTCGGACACAAATTCGGGGCCGAGGGCGGAGCCGCCAATGCCCACGGAGAGAATGCTGGTGAATTTGTCTGCTTCCGCTGGCTTAATGGTGCCCGCATGAATTTGCTGGGCAAAGTCGTCGATTTCGTCGAGGACGGTGGTCACTTCTTGGCCCAAATCGTCGGGTGCCAGGTCAGGGTCGCGCAGCCAGTAGTGGCCGACCATCCGCTCTTCGTCGGGGTTAGCGATCGCGCCCCCCTCTAACGCCGTCATGTCGGCAAAGGCTTTTGCAAACTTGGGGGTCAGGCTGTCGACAAAGGCAGCATCAAAACCCATGCGGCTGATATCGACATAGAGATCAAGCTCGGCATGGTAATACAGCCAGTCTTCGTAACGCTGCCAGAGTTCGGTGGCATTCATGGAGAATCCTCAAGTTGCACTGCTTTCGTTGGGGTGTAGCTGATCGGAGGTGATGGGCGATCGCTTTTACCATAACCAATGATTTTTCCGCAGACAGAAGATTTAAGACTCCTTTTTCAATTCTGTTGGGGGTGAGGCGGGAGCTGTCAGGCCGTCAGCCACCGCGATGACTCCCCAAAGCTCGGGGCGATCGCGGCGCGTTATCCGGCAGCGGCAGCAAAGGCTCGTCGCCCCGAAAATTTCCCCAATTGAATTTGCAGAAAAGTGCGCCACATCAGGGTTCTATTGTTACACTCTGAAGCACTTAGACTGACTGTACTACTCCCATTCACAATGGCAACGCGCCGCTTTTATCGCAATCTGGCTGCTAAACGCCGACAACGCAAGCGTCGGGCCACCTTTCTCTCGATTTTGGCGATCGCGGGTGGGGCTTTGCTGCTGCAAGCTTTTAACATTGCGGCGAGTTATCTCGAAGTACCCGCCCCCCTGGGCACGATTCAAGTCGGCAAGACCCTGACCGAGGGCACCACCCTCATCGGTCTCCAGGATGTCAAAGCGGCCAATGGTCGTCCGCAGATTTCGCCCTTGCCCCAAGCCCAAGAAGTCTGGGAATGTGAGGTCGTCGTGGTCGGCGGTACCTTAGGAGGCGTCGCCGCGGCGACCCACGCCATGCGGACGGGAGCCCAAACTTGCCTGATTGAGGTGACGCCCTGGCTGGGAGGACAAGTGAGTTCCCAGGGGGTCTCGGCCATTGATGAGTCGCGATCGATGCGGCAAATACAGAATTTTTCGGAAAGCTGGCGCGAGTTCAAGCGGTCAATTCGCAGTCAGCCGGTGCGGCTGCCGGGGTGGACGGGGATGAGCGATCGCCAATTCACCTACGAAACCAATAGCTGCTGGGTCGGCTCCCTCTGCTTTTTGCCCCGGGCAGGAGCCAATGCCTCCGAGCAACTGTTGCAGTCGGCCTTAGCCGCATCGCCCCAGAGCCGCTGGGCCACCTCGACCGCCTTCAAAGGTGCAGCCTTCGACACATCGGGGCGCAACATCACCGCTGTTTACGCTGTGGGCCGGACGCCCAAGAACGACAATTACCTGCCCAAAGGGCGGCTATCGCAAGAGCTGTACGACTGGTATGCCTGGTCGAGCAGCGACCTCTATGACAAAAAGCCCATTCGCCTGCAACCGCCCGCCGGTCAGCGGATGATCGTGATCGACGCCACCGACACCGGGGAATTTATTGCTTGGGCCCAGATCCCCTTTCGGGTGGGCTCCGACGGCAAAGACGTGCTGGACGAGCCGAATGCCCCCGTGCAGTCGAATCCCGCTTGCACCCAGGCGTTTACCTATCCCTTTGTGATGGGCATCGTCGACGACGAGGGCGGCAGCAAACAGGCCCTCGCCCGCTTAGAAACCAGCCTGCCCAAAGATGAACATCGCAAAATGTTTGGCATGGAAGGGTTTCCCATGTTTAACAATCGCAGCTTGTTCAATTACCGCCGCATCATCAGCCGCCAGACCGGGGAAGGATCGGTCGCCCGCACCACCACCGGCGAGTTGACGATGATCAACTGGACGGAAGGCAATGACTGGAACATCATGGACGATGCCCTGGTGATGACCCAGGATGTATTGCAAGACACGGGGCAATATCAAAACTGGATGGGGGGGCTCTCGATTCAAGCGCTAAAAAATGGCGAGAACCATGCCCTGCTGTTTGCGGAATGGCTGATCGATCAGCAAGCGACGGATGAGTTTCCCCTGACGTTTTTATACGGGCCGGATGCCCCCATGTGGACCCAGTCGGGTCTCAGCATGGTGCCTTATATTCGCGAAGGGCGACGAATTATCGGTCGGCCCGCCTATGGCCAAGAACAGTTCATGATGACGGAGCGCGATTTGCGGGTGGATATTGACGGAGGACGCGAGTTTGCCCCCACCGCGATCGCCCTCACCCACTACGACATTGACATCCACGGCTGTCGTTGGCGTAACTGGGCACCCTCGTACGAAGCCACCCGCGCCAGCGTCAACGAACGGCTAGCTCGACCGTTACCCATTCCCATTGAGGCGTTGATCCCCGTCGGGGTGGATAACCTGATCATCGGCGGCAAAAGCATTGCCGGGTCGCACATTGTGAATGCCATGACGCGGGTGCATTATGGCGAATGGAGTGTCGGGGCAGCGGCCGGGGCCACCGCTGGCTGGTTGACTGAAAAAGCTCAACCCGTTGATCTCACGCCCTCCCAAATCGTCGTGACGGATCAGATCGGTGACCTGCAAAACTTCTTGGTCGATCAAAAACTGCGCTACTACTGGTAAAAGAAAAACTGGTAGAGGACGAATTTGTGGTCAAGGGTCTGTGGCAAGCGAGGTTAACGAGACTGCGCTACGGTTGGCAGCGATCGCGGCGGGGCCGCTCCCTGCTGTTGGGACTCGTGGCTGGCTGCATTCTGCTGACCCTAACCGGCTGTGACTTGCCCCAGGTCAGTGCCGAAGAGCGGCTATTTTTGCCCCTGCAAATTGAGCTCCTGGACGTAGCGACGCTGCCCCCACAAACCTTTGCCGATACCCCCGTCGGCGGTCTGTCGGCCCTCACCTACGATCGCCAGCAAGATGTGTTTTACGCCCTGTCAGACGATCGCGGTCGCCTCGCGCCGCCCCGGTTTTACACCCTGAAGATCGCCACCGACGTCAGTGCGCCGGAAGCGCCCACCATTGGGAGTATTGAGGTGCAAGCAGTCACCACGCTGAAAGATCAGGCGGGGAATGACTATCCCAGCGATCGCCTCGATCCCGAAGGCATGGTCCTCTCACCGCGCCAAACGGTGTTCATCTCTAGTGAAGGCGTGCCCGCCACTCAGGCTCCCCCAGCACTAAACGAGTACGATCTCGCCACGGGTCGCCTGCAAACCGAGTTCCGGCTCCCCGCTCGCTTCCTACCCGCGGTCGCCACCGAGGCTGATCCCGAACCGGAAGCGCGGGGCATTCGCGAGAATCTCGGCTTTGAGGCCCTGACCCTGGGGCCAACGTCCAGTGCCGGAGCCTTTGAACCCTTTCGCCTCTTCATGGCAACGGAATCAGCCCTCGCCCAAGACTTTGATCCTGACCCTGCGAATCCCCTCGCCAACCGTTTTGTGCATTACCTCATCGGGCCAGATCAATCCACCTTCATCTCTGAATACGCCTATCCCCTGAGTCTTGAACCCCTGGGCACTGTGGTGAACGGCTTGACGGAGCTGGTGGCGATCGACCAGGGCGGGCATTTTCTCGCCCTCGAACGGGTGTTGGGCATTCGGGGCTTTATCGTCAAACTTTTTCAACTCGCTACGGGCGGCGCAACTGACATTTCCACGGTGCCCGCGCTGCCCACCCTCGACAACCTCAACCCGATTCAAAAACAGTTGTTGCTGGATTTCACAACGCTCGATCTGCCGGTGGATGCGATCGATAACTTGGAAGGCATGACTTTGGGGCCACCCCTGCCCGACGGCAGCGCCAGTCTGTGGCTGATTAGTGATAACAATTTTTCTCAGGATCAAACGACTCAGGTGTGGTTATTTCGCCTTGCGATCGGGTAATTAATCACCACTGAACTCTGGGCTTTCTCTACCCCCAAAAAGTTGCCGAATTATCCTCTGCCCCGAGGGTGTGCTTCATAATCGCGGGACGTCTTAAAGCCCAATGATTTGACCACAATGCCTCTGGGCAAAGAAAACCCCAAGTTACCAACCCCGACCCGAGACTTTTTCAGGACACTATGTTTAGGGGACACAAAACTGATACATTAAGCGGGTATTGGCGATGTGTTTGATTGATTAATATGAGAGTCTTAGTCATCGGCGGCGACGGATATTGTGGTTGGGCAACGGCGCTTCACTTGTCTAACCGGGGCCACGAAGTTGGTATTTTCGATAGTCTGGTACGGCGTCATTGGGATGCACAATTGTGTGTCGACACTTTGACTCCGATCGCGCCCATCCAGACTCGTTTACAGCGCTGGAAAGATCTGACTGGCAAGGAAATTGACCTGTTTGTCGGTGACCTGAACGATTATCCCTATCTCGAAAAAGCGCTGCTACAGTTTCAGCCCGACGCGGTCGTTCACTTCGGTGAGCAGCGATCGGCACCGTTCTCGATGATTGACCGTGAGCACGCCGTCCTGACCCAGTCCAACAACGTCATCGGCAACCTCAATCTGCTGTACGCGCTGCGCGACCATTTCCCCGACTGCCACCTCGTGAAGCTGGGCACCATGGGCGAATACGGTACGCCCAACATCGACATCGAAGAAGGCTACATCACCATCGAGCACAATGGTCGCAAAGATACGCTGCCGTATCCCAAGCAGCCCGGCTCTTTCTACCACCTCTCCAAGGTGCACGATTCTCACAACATCCACTTCGCCTGCAAGATTTGGGGCCTGCGGGCAACTGACCTTAACCAAGGCGTAGTCTACGGCGTCTTGACCGAAGAGACTGGGATGGACGAATTGCTAATTAACCGTCTGGACTATGACGGGGTCTTTGGCACCGCTCTCAACCGCTTCTGTACTCAGGCGGCGGTAGGTCACCCGCTCACGGTCTACGGCAACGGCAGCCAAACCCGCGCCTTCCTCGACATTCGTGACACGGTGCGCTGTGTTGAAATTGCGATCAGCAATCCCGCCGATCCCGGTGAGTTCCGCGTGTTCAACCAGTTCACGGAAATGTTTAGCGTCAACGAATTGGCTAAGCAAGTGCAGCAAGCGGGCGGCACCCTGGGCGTCAAAGTCGAGGTCAAGAACCTCGAAAATCCTCGGGTAGAGGCCGAAGATCACTACTTCAACGCCAAGAATACTAACCTGCTGGATCTGGGCTTAGAGCCGCACTACCTGTCGGATTCTTTGCTGGATTCTTTGTTGAACTTTGCTACTAAGTACAAGGGTCGCATTGACCAGAGCCAAATTTTACCCCAAGTGAAGTGGCGTCGTTAGACTGCGAATTCATCTGGTTTCGTTAACTGGAAAGGAGATTAGGTTTGCCGATATTTTAGGGCCTTTACAGGTGTCTAGAAAGTTGGGAATCTAGTCTCTTTTTTTGTCTGTCGCTATTTTTTTGTTGGATGTCCTAGCTTCGAGTACCGAGCCCATGCGTATTGCCCTATTCACTGAAACCTTTTTGCCCAAAGTTGACGGGATTGTGACCCGCCTCAAGCATACGGTGGAGCATCTCCAGCGGTTGGGGCACGACGTGATGGTATTTTGTCCCGAAGGGGGAATGACGTCGTACAAAGGAGCGCAAATCCATGGGGTGTCGGGCATGGCGTTTCCGCTCTATCCTGAGCTGAAGCTGGCGTTGCCGCGCCCCTCGATTTGGGAAGCGGTCGAAGCGTTTGCCCCCGACTTAATTCACATTGTGAATCCAGCGGTGTTGGGGATGGCGGGGCTGTTTTATGCCAAGACGTTGAACCTGCCGCTGATGGCCTCGTACCACACCCATTTGCCGAAGTATTTAGAGCATTACGGCTTGGGCGTCTTGGAAGGGGTGATGTGGGAACTGATTAAAGCGGTTCACAATCAGGCGCGGATTAATTTGGTCACTTCGACGGCGATGCAGGAAGAACTGACGGAGCACGGGGTGGAGCGGGTGCAGGTGTGGCAGCGGGGGGTTGATACGGAGCTGTTCCGCCCGGAACTCGCGAGCCGAGACATGCGCGATCGCCTCACTCAGGGCCATCCCGACGCGCCGCTGCTGTTGTATGTCGGTCGCCTCTCAGCCGAGAAAGAAGTCGATCGCATTAAACCTGTGCTGGAATCCATCCCCGATGCGCGGTTAGCGCTGGTGGGCGATGGCCCCCACCGCGAAGATCTGGAACGGCACTTTGCCGGGACGAACACCAACTTTGTGGGGTATTTAGCCGGGGAAGCGTTGGGATCGGCGTATGCTTCTGCCGATGCGTTTGTGTTCCCCTCGCGGACGGAAACGTTGGGCTTGGTGCTGCTGGAAGCGATGGCGGCGGGGTGTCCGGTGGTGGCAGCCAACGCTGGCGGCATTCCCGATATTGTCACCAACGGCGAGAACGGCTATTTGTTTGATCCGAAAGATGACGGGGGGGCGATCGCCGCCACCCAGCGCCTGCTCGATCGGGGCGCTGAACGCGAGCTGATGCGCCGCAATGCCCGCATGGAAGCCGAAAAGTGGGGCTGGAACGCCGCCACGCGGCAACTGGTTGACTTCTATGCGGAAATTTTGAACGCTGGCGCGATGCCAACAGCCGCTTAGGCTTCAGTCCGCCCAGAAGGCGGGCATCGTCAGCATGTGTTCAGTGATATAGCAGGTCACCCCCAATGTCGTTAGGCTGAAACCAGTCTGAAATTGAGGATTGGTTGTGCAGCGACGTCGGATCTACACCATCGGTGCCTTGCTGGTCGCGATCGCCCTGCCGCTGGCTTGGTGGGGGCAACAGCAGCGCGCCCGCGCACCCGAATCGCCGCCGGGGATCGCCGTGTTTCCCGCTTCTAAGCCAGGGCCGGCCGCGAGTGCGCCCCTGGAACTGACCGCCGCTGATGAAACCGCGATCGCCGCAATCATTCGCCAACAGTTGGCCGCGTTTCAAGCCGATGACGCTGAGTTAGCCTTGAGCTTTGCCAGCCCCGATATTCAAGATCAGTTTGAGACGGCAGATGAGTTCATGGGCATGGTGCAGACGATGTACGAACCCGTCTATCGACCGCAGTCCGTCGATTTTGGCCCGGTTGAATTCATTCAGGGGCGGCCCGTACAAGCGGTCATCGTCCTCGGCCCCAGCGGCACCTGGGTGACCGCCTATTACCAAATGGAAAAACAGCCGGACGAAACCTGGCGCATCGCGGGTTGTGTGTTGGCCCCCGTGGAGGGCGAAACCATTTAACGCCGCCGCAGTTTGCTCACCAGCTTGCGCGAAAACTGGACATTGAGTTTTTCGCGATCGGCCCAGTCTTGCAAGATGCGGTAGAACAGTTGGCGATCGGGCGCTTGCAGCACCGCCGTTTGGTCGGCAGTTTCGATCGCATACGGGTACCCACTGCCCACAATGACTTCCGCTTTCACCCAGTTAATGACAGTTTCCGCTAGGCCCGCTTCCCAAAGCCACCGGGGCAGTTCCAGCCGCGCGGGGGGGCGATCGCGGGTCGTCTGCAAATACGTGAAAATGACCTGATCTTGCTGGTCGCCATATTTATCGAGAATGCCCTCGCGATCGCAGTGCAGCAGCGGCGTGCGATCGCCCCAGGACATCAACTTTTTGAGCACCTGGGCATCGTGAATCGTCTCAACGGCTTTGACCTGTGGGTCATAGTGCTGCAATAGCGTGGTGAGGTCACGGGCATAGGAGGTATCGATAAAGCCCACCAGCGGCACCCGGCACTGCTGACTGGTGGCGAGCAGCTTCACCATCGCATTCACGTAGGCGGCCTGACTTTCGGGATCAAACGCATCGGCAAAGGTCACCACCAGCGAGCCGTCAAACAGCACCAGCGTCCGGTCTGGACACTGACAAGTTTGCATGTAGCCCACCAACCGCTCCACTTCCATTTCAAAGCGGCGGATGTTGACCCGGCGATCGACCGGCTCGCCCTGGTGGTTGACCCGCAGGTCATCCGGCGTCAGCACATCCAGCGCAATGTCTTTGGTGTATTGCCCGTCCGGCGTGTGGGGATTTTCGAACCAGCCAATCTGAATCAGCGCCACGGGCAGCGACACATCTTTGCTGGGAAAGATCTGAGAGCCATCGACCGCAAAGGTCGTCACCCCCGCCAGTTGCGCCTTCACCCATTCCAGACTGTCTTCCCGATTGGCCCAGTGATGCTGAGTGGCGATTACGCCTTTGCCCACCGCGTCAAAATTTTCCAGCAGATGCGCCCCGATGCCTGATTTCGACAGCCGCTTAGCCGTTTTTGCAAAGGGTTCCTGAGTCAAGCTTTGCCAGGCTTTGCGATAGCGATCAAGATCGTCCTTAAATGTCTGGTTAAAAGTCGAGAGCGCCTCGCGTTTCTCTTCCAACACGGCGCGGATTTGAGCAGGGCTAACGGGCATATATCCTGACTCTTTGCTTTAGGACTAATGTATTATAGTGCCGTTTTTTCGGATCGCACCGGCCAATTTCGGGGGGCGGGGCGGCGGGCAGGGATGGCGCGGGACACCTGTCGTGACGAGCGGCCCGACCCAGGGGAGAACAATCGCGGCGCGATAGATTTGTTACCCTATGCAGACTGAATGGATGGAGCCTACTGCCGTTGGAAGGGGAATCTGAGATCGCGCCACCACCGCATCCCAACACCGATTTAGGGCGATCGCCGCTGGTGATTGGCAAAGTCGAAATTCCGCCCGGCAAGCGGGTCAAAGTCGAGATTCCGGTCACGCGGTTACCGACGGGCACGACACTTTCGCTACCCGTCGCCGTGGTGCGAGGGCGCTATCCCGGCCCCTGTCTTTGGCTGAGCGCCGCCATTCATGGGGATGAATTGAACGGCGTCGAAATTATTCGCCGCGTGGTGCGATCGCTCAAATCGTCTTACCTGCACGGCACGGTGCTCGCCGTTCCCGTGGTGAATATCTTTGGTCTGATCGAACAGTCGCGCTACCTGCCCGATCGCCGCGATCTCAACCGTTCCTTTCCCGGCTCTGCGCGGGGATCGCTGGCGGCTCGCCTCGCCGCCATTTTCATGCAAGAGGTGGTGAGTCACTGCACCCACGGCATCGACCTCCACACCGCCGCGATTCACCGCAACAACTTCCCCCAAATTCGCGCCAATTTGCAAGACCCGACGACCCACGCTTTTGCCAAAGCCTTTGGCGCGCCGATCATGATCCATGCCAGTACGCGGGACGGCTCCCTGCGAGAAGCCGCCGCCAAGCGGAATATCCCCACGCTGCTGTATGAGGGGGGTGAGGCGCTGCGGTTTGGGGAAGACGCGATTCAAGTGGGGGTGGATGGGGTGCGGCGGGTGCTGGCGTATTTGGATATGTACACCCTGGATGCGCCGACGCAGGTGCCGATCGCGATCGAATCCTCTGAAACAAGATGGATTCGGGCTTCGCGGGGGGGCTTTTGGCATCGCAAAGTGGAACTGGGTCAGCGGGTCAGCGCCAAAGAAACCCTGGGCTTTGTCACCGATGCCTTTGGCGACAAACCCACCCCCGCCCGCAGCCCGCTGGATGGCTACGTCATCGGCTACAGCCAAAATCCCCTCATTCACCAGGGCGACGCCCTCGTCCACATTGCGAAGGTTCAATCCAGTTGAGCACCCGGTACGCGGCAGCGGAGACGACGATGCCGTAGCGTCAAAACACCGCCAAAATCAAAGGCAGCAAGGACTTACACACCGTCACCAAATTCGACGCCTCCGTCAGCGGCTCAGCGATCGCCTTCAAGTTCGCCGTCGCCCGCTTTGCCACTCGCTGCATCGCGTTTTCTTGGGGCTTGCTTCCAGCCTCCGCCAGCTTGCCCACTTCCCCCAGGGCTTCTTTTTTCTCGATGTCGCTGAGTTCTGTCTCCGCTACAATGGCGGCTTGCAACTCCGTGAGCAACTCTTTCAGGCTGCGCTGATCGGCACTCGGGGCCGCGTCCGGCAGTTGGCTGATCTGCACCGTTACCTGACCGCTGAGTTCGCCCAGGTTGACGACATTGCCCTCCATGCTGCCCGTGTTGATAAAGCCACCGTCACCCGCATTAATGGGATTATTCATGTTGTTAATTTGAATAGACGACAGAAACTTGCTGAAGCCCAAAGCGACTTCTTTCACGTCCTCGGCTCGCTGCGTTTGCCCTTGCAGCAGCCCCTTGGTGTAGCCTGCTTCGAGTCCGATCTGATAGCCCTGATCCCAACTGCGCTCGACCTGAGCTTTATCGGTGCCGTCGGACACTTGCAGGGTCAGCAACACATCCTCGCCCTGCTTTTCCATGCCTTGAATGGACTCGCGGGTGATCTCAGGATTGTCAGCCATGACCTGCTCAAACGCGGCTTGAAATGCTTGCGGGTCAACCCCATTACGGATCAGGATTTGCACCGTGTCGAGCATTTCTTTGAAGAACTTCTCGAAGTCACCGGGTTGGAAGATCTTGTCGGGATTGTGGGGTCGCCGCTCCCGGTTGCCCTTGTCATCCGGCTCGGCTTTGAGGAAAACATACTCGCAGTCAATGTCTTTGAGGATGGTCGTCTCGTCAATGTTCCACGCTTCCAGGCAAGCTCCGGTCAGGTGCGCCCCCGTGAAGTCAGTGCCGACACATTGCGCATTGGTCAAATTCGCCCCGTGCAGTTCCGCTCCCTCCAGAGTTGCGCCGTTGAGGTTGGTTCCCTTGAGACGAATGCGGTGGAGTGTCGCCCCCGCTAAATTGACTCCCCGCAGGTCAGCATTGGTCAGGTCTTGGTCAACGCCATTGAGGGAAACCAGCAAATTGCGAACGCGGGGATCTTGCAGGTTACTGGTGCCGAGGCGGGCGTAATCTAATCCCTTTGTTTGATGCCAACGAACACGGTTTATGCAAGCTGGCGAGCCATCATGAGCAGCAAACCTTACATTTCTAAGGCTTGCCGATATAAAAGTTGCATTTGTCAAATCTGAACCATGGAAGGAAGATGCTCCAAATGCTGCTAAAGCTAAGGCCATCCTCCGAAGA
This sequence comes from Halomicronema sp. CCY15110, assembly GCF_016888165.1. Classification (GTDB taxonomy): domain Bacteria; phylum Cyanobacteriota; class Cyanobacteriia; order Phormidesmidales; family Phormidesmidaceae; genus Halomicronema. The sequence goes on from NZ_JACSWC010000370.1 coordinate 44,443, forward strand.
TAAGAATGTTCAAAATCGGGTTGAGTGATTTGGTGAGCGTTGTAGAAAGTGCCGCTCATATGAAGTGCAAAAATCAACCAGAAAATCCATGAAAATACATGGCTATCTAGCTGAATAATTAAAGGTCTTAGACTACTTGCCGCTAACACAGCCCCACCACAATAACCAAAGCCTGATAATATCCAACCTGATCTTCTTAAAGAAAAAACGTTGACCGAGATAGAGATTGAGCATGTCAATGCAAACAAGATAGAGGCTGATTGCGTCACAAGTAGGAAGGGCAAAACGGAAAAAGAATCGACGCTAAAGCCTTGACGTGTAACAAATACTGAGAACGCAACTATCCCATTTAAAGACAAGAGAAATAGAGCTCCACTAATTTGATAGGAACTAGGTAATGTCAGCATTGGAATACTTAGCATGAAAATTATCGAATGCATGAGTATGAGGAAAGCGTATTCTGCTGCTGAAAATAGTTCTGTACCAAGAACTGGAGAAAAGATGAGGATAATTGGCAATAGGTAACTTGAAAGACTGGCAAGAGAATTAGTGAATACTAAAAGCCAGTAAAAAAGATGGTTTTGAACAAAGGTCACATCCTCACCTAAAAATGCCTTTCCCCCTTGAGACCGATTGAAATTTGCGGCGGTTAAATTAGTATTTATGAAAGTGGTACTTCGAATATCGGCTCCGGTGAAGTCGGCCCCTGATAGGTCGGCCCCACGAAAGTCGCAGCTGCGCAAGATAGTGCCGCGAAAGTCACGCTCACCAGCGGCGTAGAGGCGCAACACATCTTTGGCTTGGAGGCGCTGCCCGTGGTACTTGCCGCGTTCTGACATGGGGGAGAGGGTAGTGGGACGGTAAGAGAGTGGGATGGTGGGTGCCCAGCAAATTTTCTCTATTTAAGCCCAATTCTCAGAGCAAGGCTACGACTGTTTCCTGATGGCTTCCGGTGAAGGTGCGCCGCGTAACAAGCCCGCTGTGCTGAGATCTTCGTCCAGTGCTTCCCAGTGCATACCATAGCCGCCGCCACAGACTTCCCACTGCTTTCGCTGGGCTGGCGTGGCGTTCAATAATCGGGGATACCAGACCAAAGGCACTGTAATAGTTCGCCCATCCATGAGGTCTACGCTGATGGTGTCTTCGGTGAAATGGACATCTTTGACCCGCTCATCGATTTGAATCGCCAAACCATCCATACCAGGCCTCCAAAAACAGTTGCTGATGGTCTAAAACAAGCTTGCGTAGTTTGCGTAATTCCTTGGGACTAAAGCCAATATTGTTAGCCAACTCTCCTGAATGTAACCAAAATTTAGCGGATGCACAGTCTCGATCAACATGAATATGAGGGGGTTCATTAGGTTCATGACTGTAGAAATAAAACCGGTAAGGCCCAAGCTTTAATCCTGCTGGCATCTTTCTGATTTGGCTGGAAAGAGTTGACCGGGGTATTGGCGGCGATCTGACATGGCGGGCGAGAGGGTAAGAGTGGGGAGTGGGTGCCCAGCAAATTTTCTCCATTTAAGCCCAATTCTCAGAGCGAGGCTATTGTTGCCGACTTGTCAGGCACTTTTGTAAAGACGTCAGGCCCAATTCTGAGTAGAGTCGGCACCATCATTAAGCCTGTAGATGCCCAAAACTGTCGCTGATCTAAACATTAGCGGTCAAATGAAGATTGCGTAGACCGCCAATCTTTATAGTCCAGCGCGATCGCCCTCTGGTGGCCGGGCCAAGTGGCACTGGTGGCGCGATCGCCCGTGGCTACAATCCCGCCCGATCCAGTTCTTGTTGCAGGGCTGGGTGCCGCGTGTGGTGCGATCGCGCCTATTCCAAATCGTTTAACCGAATGTCATCGCCGCTCATGTCGGTGTGATAGACCAGGGTTGCACCCCCACCTTCCACCACTGCCCGCCAGCCAAATATCGCGATATCAGTACAGGCAGTATTGGGCGCAGCGATGCCTAAACAGCCATCCCATACGCGCGGTTCTGAGCTGGTCACCTGGAGTTGTTCGGCAGGGACTCCGGCTTCTGCGGCGGCGAGGGCGATGACTTTTTCACCAATCGAGGGGGGGAGATTGTTGTCGAGGGGCGATCGCCGAATGGCATTTCCCTCAGCATCCGTGCGGTAAAAATCGCTGGTGTCGTGATGCACCACTTCCACCTGCCAACCGGGCACTAGCGCTTGTAGGCACCCTTCATCGGGGCGACCCAACCCCAAGCAGCCATCAAGCCAGGTTTCTTGATTGACTCGCAAAATGCTGAGTTCGCTGATGGGCAGTTGCAGGTCTTGGGCGGCTTGCTCTAGGACGCGATCGCTCACCGATGCGGGCACCATTTCGGGCGGCATGGTGTGCTCCGTTGCCGGCGGCGCAGACGACTCTGAGCCAGTTTCAGTCGGGACGACGCAGCCCGCCAAGGTACTCACTGCGAGTCCGCTGATGATACATCCGATCTGTACCCAAGGCCGCCGCCGCGTGACTGGGAGCTGAGGGAGGGAGCCAACCATACTGTTATCCTTGCAAGCTCAATGATGTTGATGGTAGCTGGCTGAGCTGGCGATGTGATCTGTGATACGAATTGTTTATGCCATTTGATTACTCCCGGACCATTCATTTTGCGGACACCGATGCGGCGGGCGTCGTCTACTTCGCGCGAGTGTTGAGCATTTGCCACGAAGCGTATGAGGCGTCGTTGCAGGCATCGGGGGTGGATGTAAGGGCGTTTTTTAGTCGGGGGGCGATCGCCGTTCCCATCACCCATACTCAGGCAGACTTTCGGCGACCACTGCTGTGTGGCGATGCAATTACCGTGCAGCTCACCCCCACACCAACGGGAGACGACAGCTTCGAGGTTGCTTACCAAGTGTTGACCCCAGAGGCCAAACGAGCCGCGATCGCCACCACTCGCCACGTCTGCATCGACACCGCTACCCGTCAGCGTCATCCCCTAACGCCGGAGTTGATTCGCTGGTGGCAGCAGTGGGGGACAGCTGAGCCAACACCCATTGACGCAGCGCCGCCCGATTGAGTTTGCCCTGGGCATGGCGCGGCAGGCTAGGGCAATACAGCCAGTGCTTGGGAATCTTGTAGGGGCTGAGCTGACCTCTGAGGATGTGGCCGAGGCGATCGCTCACGTTCGACTCAGTCTCAGGGTGGGCAATAATCGCCACCACCGCTTCCCCCCAGTCCGCATCAGGCACCCCCAGGATGGCCACATCGCGCACCCACCCCGTCGCCAAAATCGCCGCTTCCACCTCTTCGGGGAGCACTTTTTCGCCCCCGGTCATAATCAGGGTCTGTTGGCGGCCCACCACATGCAGATAGCCAGCGGCGTCGAGGTAGCCCAAATCCCCCGTGCGCCACGGTGGGGCGATCGCATCTAGCCCGCGCGCCAGGGCGAGCGATTTCGCCGCAATCATAATGTGTCCCGGCTGGTTGGGGGGTAAGGCGTTGCCAGCCTCGTCGTGAATGGTCAGGCGGGCATGGGGCAGCGCCCGACCGCTCCCCGTCTGCCCCGCGAGAAATTCCTGGGGCAGCAGCGTCGCCACCTGGGAGGCCGTTTCCGTCATGCCGTAGGTAGGGGCGAGGGGCAAGCGGAGGTCACGCGCCGTTTGCAACAGAGCGGGCCAGGGCGGTGCCCCCCCCAGCAAAATGGCTGAGCACGATCGCAGCCAGGGAAGGAAATCGAGATCGCTGCTCAACAATCGCTGTAACTGCGTCGGCACCAGTGAGAGAAATGAGGGCGCGGCGGTGGGAGCGATCGCTCCAGCCTGCAACAATTCGCGAAACGGTTGCAGCGTCAGCCGACCGCCGGAGACCCAACACCGCAGCGCCTGCATCAGCCCGCTGACGTGATACAGCGGCAGCACGCAGTAGGCATTCACCGTGGCACAGTCAAAATGCTGGCAAAAGCCCTGTACAGAAGCGGTCAGGGTGTCCCAGGTGTGGGTGGCGAATTGGATATTGCCGGATGAGCCGCCCGTGGGGATGAGGATGGCGGGAGAGGAGTGGTGGGGTGGCAGGGGGATTGGGTGGCAGGGTGGTGGGGTAGGTGATGTTGATGAGGTGAGTGAGGTGGGTGAGGTGGGTGAGGTGGGTGAAATCCCGTTGGGAGTTTGAAGTTTCTCGGCGATAGAGGCGGTGCCGAGAACCATGTCGGCGGGGCACTGGGCCATCACTTGTGACCATTCCTGCGTGCCCCATTGGGGATTGGCGAGCCAGAGGCGGCAGGGGGATTGGAGGGCGGCGAAAAAGGCGGCGAGGAACCGCACCGGATCCGGTTCTGCCAAGAGCACGTTACGCGGAGCCTCGGCCTGGAGCTGGGTCTGAAACTGTTCCAGTTGATCCCAGAAAGTTGCGGCTCCCATACCCACGAGCCAGGGTTCGCCCCACCGTCGCTGCAAGCTCTCCGCAGGGGTCATAGCTGCTCCCACAGGGCCGTCGCCGAGAGGGTTTGCCAGTCATCGGCAAACCAGTGGCCAATGCCAAAGCCGAGCGCTCGTTTGGCCATGCCCTGCGTCCATAATGTTTGCGCCAGCTGCATCGCTTGGTTGCGCCCAATCGGGGTTTCGAGGGCGGAGGAAAAGACGACATCGAGGCGATGCTGCAAACAAAAGTCCGCCAGTCGCTGAGAGCAGCCCGCGATCGCGGGTTTCACCACATACACCACCCGATTCCCCACTCGCTCATAAACCTGCTGGAGTTGCCGAAACGTGGCCACCGATTCATCGAGGGCGATCGCGGTGCGAAACTGTCCTTGCACCTGGGGCAACCAGTCGAGAATGCGATCCGGTGGCAAGGGCTGCTCCAAAAACTCGATGGTCAGGGGAGCGCGATCGCACTCGGCCAACCAGGCTGCCGCGCCCTCCGCCGTGAGTCCACCATTCGCATCCAGCCGCAGCCGCAGGTCCGACGGGGCCGCCGCCACCAGTTGTTGAAAAATCGCCAACTCCGGCTCAACGGGAGCGACCCCAATTTTCCACTTAAACGTGCGATGCCCCGCTTGCCAAAGTCCCTGCCACCCCTCGATCACCGCGGCCCCCGTCGGCAACAGCGCACACATGTTTAAGGGATCGGGTGGCTGGGGTGATGGCTGTTTAAGTTGACAGGCAGATGAAAAAGCCACCCGGTCCCTGACGGCCCCGAACCCGAATTGGCAAGCGGGCAGCGAGTCGGGGATTGCGTTGATTTGCTCAGGGGAAAAATGCCGGGGGACGCGATCGCAAAACGCCCGCGCCTGTTCCAGCGTCTCCGTGCCAAACCAGGGAAGCGGCGCGATCTCCCCAAAGCACACCTGACCCGACTCATCTTCAAACCGCAGGATCAGCCCCTCACGGACTTCCCAAGGGCCGTGAGCCGTCCGCAGCGGCTGACGAAAAGGGCGACGGTAGGGGCGCACATCCAGGCGCATCTTTACAGCACCGATGGCAACACCAGCCCCAAACTCAGCAACACCCCACTCCAAAAGTGAAAGCCGATGGCGTAAAACTTCAAGTTAAAGATTTTCACCGGCTGATCGTGGTAAGTCAGAGCCTGCAGCGATAACCGCACAGCCGAAATGCCACTCAATAACGCCAGCAATGACCACCGGGGCAAATAGCCCGCGATCGCCGCTCCTAAAATCAGCACCAGCACCAGCCCACACAGCCAGGGAATGAGCTGCGCCCCCCGTTGGGTGCCGAGCCGGACGATGGGCGATCGCTTGCCCGCCGCCACGTCATCCTCCACCTGATGAAAGTGTGAGCAAAACAGCACCAGCGACGTGGTGATCCCAATGATCACGCCCACCACCTGACTGCCCACCGACCAACTCTGGGTCTGACTGTAATACGCCGCCCCCACCCCCAGCGGCCCGAAGGCAAAAAAGCAGAGGATTTCACCAAATCCTTGATAGCCCAAGCGCAACGGTGGTCCCTGATAGGCGTAGCCCAGCAGACAGCTCAGCAAAATGAGCCCTAACACGGTCGGATCTTGTTGGCGGAGGGCGATCGCGATGATCCCCGCAATGCCCAGCCCCAGCAATCCGTTGCCAATGGCAAAAACCAGCCGCTTATTCCGCGTCAGATTCACCAGCGAATGATGCTTGTTCACATCGATCCCCGTTTCCGAATCAAACACATCATTGCAAATATTTTCCCAAGCCAAAATCAAAATGGCCGACGCCAAAAACGTCAGAAAAATGCCGACCTGCAACACCTGAGTTTCGGCAAAAGCGACCAGACTGCCGACCAAAATGGGCATCATCGCCACGCTATACATCGGCGGCTTGAGGGCCGCCAACCATAACTTCTTACGTTTTCCCGACGCCTCGATGGACTGGGTGGTAATCTCCATAAGTTCAAAAATCAAGGGCTAAATCAGCATAGATCGCTCTCGTAGAAATGCACCGAAACGATAGAGTCGGTAAAATTTCGCGCCCAGCGCCTCTCGATCGATCGCTGGCAAGGGCGCAAGGCAAGATTATCAAAGGCAACGGATTTGACCTGGCGTATTCTGTAGGGTGAAACAGCCTGGGCCATAGTGACCGGCAAGACTGTCCGTTCGGTCACGTCCGTTTAAGCTAGCTGCATTACCTCCCACCATTGCCATCTGAAAATTTGACCGATATGAAATTCTGGCGTCCTCAGGTCTTAATTCCTAATGTGACCGCAGGACTCATTACCGGACTGCTGACGCTGACCTACAGCGTGTCCTATGCCGCGCTGATTTTTTCGGGCGATCTCTCGCCCTACCTGTCCATCGGCATTAGCAGTGCCCTGGTGGGGGCGGTCGTGTTGGCGTTGATTGTGGCCTGGGGCAGTTCGCTACCCTTCATCATCGCAGGGCCAGATGGCAACGCCGCCGCGATTTTGGCGCTCATTGCTACCACCGTTTCCACGCAGTTAGTCGGCACGGTGGATAGTAGCGCGATCGCCCTCACCATTTGGTTTGCCATTTTGGGCAGCACCTTGCTGACCGGGGGCTTCTTATGGCTGCTGGGGCGACTGCGGCTGGGGCGGTTTATCCGCTTCATTCCCTACCCGGTGGTGGGGGGCTTTTTGGCCGGGGTCGGCTTGCTGCTGGCGCAAGGGGCGATCAAGGTGATGACCGGGACTAGCCCCACCCTGCGCAACCTGCCAGATTTTTTCACCCCAGCGCAGCTGATGCTGTGGCTCCCCGGCCTACTGCTCGCGATCGTGTTGCGATGGGCCTTGGGACGCTTTCGCCATTGCCTGACCTTGCCCGCCATCTTGCTGGGGGCGACCTTGTTGCTGCATGGCTGGTTGCAACTGCGGGGGCTGAGTCGAGCGCAAGCGATCGCTCAAGGCTGGCTGTTGGAACCCGTGAGCGCCACCAATCCGCTGCAAGCTTGGCAGTCGATGTCTCTGAGCACCGTGCAGTGGTCAGCCCTATGGAGTCAGACGGGGAGCTTGCTGACGCTATTTGCCGTCGTCGCCATCACCATTTTGCTCTGTGCCACCAGCATTGAAATGGCCACCAACCAGGACATGGATTTTGACCAGGAGCTGCGCATCGCGGGTATTGCTAACCTCGTCACGGGCGGGCTGGGGGGCATGGTGGGGCACCTCTCCGTCAGCCGTAGCTTGCTCAACCGCGAAGCCGGGGCGACCAACCGCCTCTCCGGAATCGTCGCCGCCGGATTTTGTGGCAGTGTCGCCATTGGGGGCAGCGACGTCCTAGCCTTTTTGCCCAAAGCGATGTTGGGCGGTTTGCTGCTGTACCTGGGGTTGGCCTTGCTGATCGAGTGGGTCTACGAAGCCTACTTCCGGCTGTCCTGGGTGGATTATGGCTTAGTGCTCGCCATCTTGTTGATTGGGGCGCGGTTTGGTTTCCTGGCGGGGGTCGGCGTGGGGTTGCTCGTCGCCTGCCTGCTGTTTGTGATTACCTACAGCTCGCTCCAGGTCATTCGCAATCGGCTGTCCGGACTGACTTATCCCAGCCGCCACAACCGCACCTTCCACGAGCGCCGCATTTTGCAGCGGGAGGGCAACAACATCCAGATTTTTGTGGTGCAGGGTTATCTGTTCTTTGGCACGGCCTATTCCCTGCTGAGCGAGATGCGCGCCTATCTCGAAGGGCTCGCGCCAGAACATGAGCAGTATCTGGTGCTGGACTTTCGCCTGGTGTCGGGGTTGGATTCGTCGGCCATCAACAGCTTTATCAAAATGAAGCACCTGGCCGAACAGGTCAACGCTTACCTGCTCTTTAGCGATTTGTCGCCCCAGATTGAGGCGGTTTTGCGGGGCAAGCAAGGGGCGATCGCTGCCGAAGATCCCATTTGCCACACCTTCCCTAATCTCGATGCCGCCATTGACTGGTGCGAAGCCAAAATCATTGACCAGGGGACGTTTCGCCGCAAGCGCTTTATCCCTTTTGCCATGCAGCTCGAAGAGTTTTTCACCGATCCCGATCAGGTGCGGCCCTTCATGCAGTATTTAGAAAAAGTTCGACTGCCCGCAGGCGCACCCCTCTTTCAGCAAGGAGACACGGCGAACGCTCTTTACTTTATTGAGACGGGGCAAATTTCCACCGTTTTGACCGTCGAGAATGGCAACACCAAGCTGCTACAGACCAGCGGGCCGGGCACCATTGTGGGAGAAATTGGCTTGTACGGACAGACTGAATATGCGGGATCAGGCATCGCCGATAAACCCACCACGGTGTACCAGTTATCGCAGCGATCGCTCCAGCAAATGCAACAAGAGCAGCCCGCCATTGCCGCTGAGTTCCACCAAACGGTGGCCCGTGTACTCGCCAGTCGCCTCACCCAAGCCGTCACCGGGGTCGAAAAGCTCATGCGCCTCCAGTAGTCATCGTTTTGTCGTTCAGGGCGATGACTACAGAGCACGGCTGAGAGACAGCAAGAGGAGGGGAGAAAATACCTTAACGATCGCTCGATTGCCAGATATCCATCAGCCAGCGCATGAGTGCACTATCATCCTCAGTTTGCGATCGCGTCAGAGCCGCTTCAATGAGCGACATCTCCAAGCCTGGCAAAACGGCTGACGTCACAATTTCACCGCTACGACGATTCGCCATCGCAAAGGCAATGACCGTGCGGTCAGCCACATTCACCACCCAATATTCCGTTACGCCTAACCGCTCATAAAGTAAACGCTTCGCCCCTAAATCATCTTTAAATGTGCTGCTCGCCACCTCCACCACTAGCGTGGGTGGGCCATAACGGTTGACATCAACCGGAGCATTATTCTGCGGCGGCAGTTCAAAATCGGCACCAATGTAGAAAGCCAAATCCGGCTGACAGCCTCGCTCTCCGGCCTGATGAAAGCTGCCATTCACAAACTCTGCTGTGCGTAGACAATGAATCATGGCAAAAAGACTGACGACCTTTGACACCACTGAATTTTGCCGACTATGCCCAGCGCCTAACGGAGACATCTCAATCCTCATGTAGCCGTTGTCAAAATAGCTGCGACCCATCTCAAATGAGGGCGCATCTATCAGATCAGCAAAAGTTGACCAAACGGCTTTGCACCAGGTGTCGGTCTGCACTTGGGGCGATGCTGACAAGCTCATGTCACCTATCCCAGAACACTAAAATTCAACATCAGTGGCCTCTGGCTCTAGTGTACTCGCTACCATTTGGCGGTGATCTAGGGGCGGTCAGAGCCGGGGGGGGCGATCGCGACGTTTGGCTAAGCTCTGGCCAAAATCTGGGACAATGCCTCTGATCGGCAATCGTGATGCAACCTCGTGGCCAACGAATCTCAAGTTATCGGCGTTGATCTGGGCGGCACCGCCATCAAACTCGGGCACTATTCTCAATCGGGCGACTGCTTAGCCCAGCTCGTGGTCGATACCCCCCAACCCGCTACTCCCGAAGCCGTCCTCACCGCGATCGTGCAGGCGATTGACCAACTTGATCCCGATCGCCAGGCACGAGCGATCGGCATTGGCACCCCCGGCCCCGCCTGCGCCCAGGGAAGAGTCGCTCGGGTCGCCATCAATCTGGCGGGCTGGCAAGATGTGCCCCTGGCCGACTGGGTCGAGGCCAAAACTGGTTTGCCGACCGTGCTTGCCAATGACGCTAACTGTGCGGGATTAGGCGAAGCTTGGCTCGGGGCGGGCAGCGATTTTCAAGATTTGATCGTGCTCACGCTGGGCACCGGAGTCGGGGGCGCGGTCATTCTCAATGGCGAGCTGTTTGTCGGACGCACGGGAGCTGCGGGTGAGCTGGGCCTCATCACGCTCGATCCCGAGGGGCCACCCTGCAACAGCGGCAATCGCGGATCGTTGGAGCAGCACTGTTCGGTGCAGGCGGTACGGCGCGACATGGGCTGTGAACCCGGCAAGTTAGCCGCCCAAGCGTTGCTCGGCGATGATGCCGCGATCGCCTATTGGCAGCAATATGGCCGTTACCTCGGCGCGGGCTTGACTAGCCTGATCTATGTGCTCACGCCAGAAGCGATTATTCTGGGGGGCGGCATTAGCGCTGGGGCCGATCTCTTTTTGCCCACCGTTTGGCAAGAGATTGAGCAGCGGGTGTTACCCAGTTCCCGCGAGGATTTACAAATTCTCACCGCTCAACTGGGGAACCAAGCAGGCGTGGTCGGCGCGGCGCGTTTAGCGCTCAACCGCTATGGTCAGTAGCGTGAAAACGCGACTCAATTAAGGCCATACATGTGAACTTTTCCGTAAGTAGCCGCACAATTTTTCGTGATCTTGGGTAAACAAGTGGTACGCATTCCCAGGGTTAAGGCAACCTCAATTCCATGACTAAAACCAACTATCCCGCCCTGGTCGGTACGTTCGTAATTACCGCCGGGTTGCTGGGGGGCGGAGCCTGGTATCTCAGCAAAGCCGCTCCGACCTTATTGGGTAACAGCAATTCCAGTAATAATCAAAGCGCGATCGCTCCCCAGGGCGAAACCCAACTCACCTTGCTGGGCGACACGTTCAGCGGCTATAGCACCTTTCGCAACGAAGCCTTTCAGACCGTGCTCGCCGATACTGGCGTTACATTGACCTATGGCGACGAATTTGACCAAGCCGCCCGCGCCGCCGCGCTCGGTTCCGGCGAGGCCGACATCATCGTCACCACCCTCGATCAGTATCTCCAGCAGCAGCCCGAGGGCACCATCGTCGGCATGATCGATCGCACCATTGGAGCCGATGCCGTCGTACTCAACACGCCCAAATACTCATCCCTGACTTCTTTGCTCGACCTCGCGCCCCTGGTACAGCAGGCCCAGAGCCAGGGCCAATCCCTCAAAATCGCCTTTGCCGGGGATACGCCGAGTGAATATCTCGCCCTCGTGTTGGATACCAAATTTGACGCCTTTAACCTGGCCGATTTTGAAGTGGTGCGGGTGGCCGATGCCTCCGAAGCCTGGGCACTGATGCAAGACCCGAACGAAAATGTGGCGATCGCCGTGCTGTGGGAACCCTTCGTGGCCCAAGCCCGACAGCAGAACTACACCGTTGTCCTTTCCAGCAATGATGCCCCCAACTCCATCGTGGATGTGATCGTCGCGTCCGATCGCCTCATCCAGTCCCGCCCCGAGGTCATTTCCGCTTTTCTGGAGAACTACTATCGCCGCATCGACTCCAACGTGCGCGATGCCTCACAACTGCAAACCCAAATTGCGGAAGATGGTGCCCTCTCCCCCAGCGATGCCGGAGCCGTCTTGCAGGGCATCGACTTTTTCACCGCTGCCGAAGCGCAAGCCTGGATGACCGATGGCACCTTGCAACGGCGGATTGAAGCGATCGCCGCCGTCCTCGTCCTCTCTGGTCGCCTGAACGATTTGCCCAGCAACCCCGCCGACCGCTTCACCGATACCTACCTGAACGACGCCGCCCAAAATACCCAAACCCTCATCGACCTCGTGCGGGCCGACAATCCCGAACTGGCCGAACGCCTCGCCGGCAGCACCGAACAAACCCTCAGCATTCCCCAGGTTACTGCCGAAGAAGTGCAGGCCGCCCCCGACATCGGCAACCTCGACGTGCAAGGCAAAGTGGAATTTGGCACGGGTTCCGCGCAACTCACCGCGGCTGGTCAGCAAACCCTGCAAGGTCTAACTCAGGAAATTCAGGAATTCAATCCGGAAACCGTCGCGGTGCGGGTCATCGGCCACACCTCTCGCACGGGTACGCCAGACCTCAACCAGCAGCTCAGTCAGCAGCGCGCCCAAGTGGTAGTCGATTTCTTGAGAAATCAGGGCATTCAGCACAACATCGTCGCCGAGGGCAAAGGCTTCTATTTGCCGCTATCGGGGGTCGATCCCGCCGACCCGGCGCAACAACGCACCGAGATTCGGCTCGTCCGCGTGAACTAAAACTCAAACGCCCCGGCCAAAGCGATTTCCCTGGCCGGGGCGGATTAACTGACGAATGACTAAACAGTAAACAGTGAACTACCTAGCAGGTAACACAAGCCGCGATCGGCTCCACCACCAGGATATTGGCGCGGCGGCCCAGCACTTTGACTCGCGTTCCTTCTGCTAGGGTAACCGCGCGATCGCAGCAGGCGCGCCACCGCACCCCCTGAAACCGCACCCGTCCGAGCTGTCCTGGTTGAATCGCCGTTGTCACTACAGCAATTGACTCTGAATGGGCATACCAAGCGGCTTGATCGCGATCGAGAAAGTCGTTTGTTAAGGGATAAGTCGTTTCGAAGAAATCTGTGTCCTCCAAATCTGAACTGAACAGTGTTTTCAACAGGTTCATGATGATCTCCCTTACGAGATTCATCTCAAGGGTAGTGATTTCTCGGAGATATCCTCAATGCGTTTTGACTGAAATCGACTAAAGAAAATAGCAATGCTTTCACCAAAAACCACACCAATTAGCAGCCTAGATTCAATAGAGAATTTAGCCATCAGTCAGGCAGAGTACTCAAACCGAGGTATCAGACAGACGTATGATAGTTACTGCCGTCGCGCGTCTTTGCACAACATTAACTAGCATGGATGTCGACCTGAGGTCGCTGCGCGCTCAGTCGCCAAAACCATAGTTTAGAAAAATATAGATGTTAAATATGGGTGGCTCAAAAGCTCATACCAGAGGTCGAAGTTCGGCCGGTAGGAGGCTCGCCACCTGGCGGAACATAGTCAGCTTGGGCGCTCATACTGCCTCCCGCTAAGGCAGCAGCTGTGATCGCGACTAAAGCAGTAGCTCGCAAAAAAATAGGGGAGAGGTAATTCCAAGTCATGGTCTAATTTTCCTGTAAGTGCAAGGTTACACGACACAACACATAGCAATAATCAGGGCAGATTTTCCCTCCCGTCAATAGTGAGGGAAAGACCCTCAATCCCATACTGAAATGCAATCATACCCGGATATTTGGTGAAAATGGCTACCAATGGGATAAAGCATATAAAGAAGATGACCGTAAATATGATGGGATGAATTTTGATGTCCGGTTGTCGATGCTGGGGCTTCAACATTTCCTTGTCCTTAGCTTGACCTTATCAAAATTATCAAGCTTTTAATTTTTCTTCTAACTCTTATTACTTCTAACTCGTATTAAAAGATGATGGCCAGCTCAGCTCGCAGATAGTGCCGCCATTGGGCTTAGAAAACCGAGCAAATTTGCCGCGTAATAAAGTCTCTAAACGATAAAAGGACTGTGTGCCCTCTCCCACATGGGCAGACTGAATGCCAGGGCCATTATCCTCGATCTTCAGGCTGTAAAATTCGTCGAGATGCTTCCCAGAAACTTGGATTCGGGTCGTTCCCACCGCATGTTTGCCAATATTCTGTAGCGATTCTTCCAGGAACCAGCAAAGCTGCCGCTTAATGTCTAAATTGAGCAGTTTACAGTTAAACGGTTCGATCGCAACCGCCCGGACTTTAATAGTCTCAAACCCAGGTAACTTACGCTGCACAGCCAGACTATAGACTTCATACAGCACCTCATGCATAGGATGCGTGAGATCTAACTTGATGTCACCCTCAGAGTAGAAAAAATAAACATCGCCGATCGCTTCTTGTCGAAGTCTTTCACCTACGCCGCGAATTTCCTTATTCAGCGATTCCAGTTCTTGAACGATGTGCTCTTGCTGTAAGTTGCCATCCTTAGAACTCCGCAACAGACGAGACAGTCTTTGTAATGGCCCCGCATGAATCGCACTAAATGCTCGCTCAATTGCTTTTTGCCGCTCGGCTTCTAACACATTTGCTTGCCGCAATTTGGCGCGTTGGGTCAGCAATGATCGGCGCTGACTACGATAGTTGAACCCTAAGTAAGTAATCCCCGCTAACGGCAAGCAAATAGCCATTGGGGTCACAGGTAACAACAGACCAAATTGCAGCAGACACCAGTAGCAAAAACCCAAGCCGATCATGGCACAGATCAGCAGGGCAACTGCACTTCTCGCAGATGAGCTAAAGGATAGGCTCACTAAAATCCCCGTCAAACCTGCACCAATAATTAACAGGGTTTCCACACTGCCGGGCAACGTAAACAGCAGAGGACGATCGGCCATGACCGCTTCAATCAGTTGACTTGCACTGTGGGCTTCGAGTTCTGCCCCCACAATACCCATACGGGGAATAATTACATCTTCATCACTTTCTCCCTGGATCAAGCTAGAGGAAGCGGCTACAGGCAAAAACCGTGGAAAGTCTGAATCGGTGTGTCCAACAATGACCACTTTATCTTCCAGAAAGTCTGGTTTCAAAGAGCGGTTAAATAAATCAAAAGCATTAATAATCTGAAAAGTACTAGGCCCCGACCGATAATTTAGAAAACTTTGCAGGTCGCTAATATTAGTCTCTCGATGATAGCCACCGCTATGGGAATTTAAGATTGGCAGCTTGATAAAAGAACTAGTATTTTCTAATTTAAAAATAGGTACATTCGCTTGGCGAGGATGGTTTTCTAAGGCGTATCCCTGTGTGCCAAGATAGGCTTCTGCAAGCTTAAAGGAAAATGAAAATTTAAATGGGTTGTTGTTCGGCAGACCACCGACGTCTTCTAAATAAGAGCCGAGAAATGTACGGCGAATCCGCCCATCTTGGTCAGGTGGAACGTCATTCATGCCAAATTGCTCGACAACAATTTCCTCTGGCAACCCTTGAGGAGGATCAATTTTGCGAGGCGGTAAGACTTTCTGAACTCCGAACAAATTGGGATGAGTTTTGAAAAGTTCGATCAGTTGCTCTCGTCCCGGAGAAGTATTTTGACCACCGAGGAAGATATTCAATCCGACAGCGGCAGGATCAGCGGCCAAGACAATTTTTAATAACTGAGCAATTTGTTGCTCAGTGAGATCTTCGCGTTCGCTTTGGTTCAGTAAAGTACTGCGCTCAAATAGGATAATTACAATTTCTTCATCCAGCTCCTCAGACAGTCGATTTTGGAGCAAAAAGTCAAGTGTTTGCAACTCTAAATTGGCCAGCAATCCAAAGGAGCGAGTAATCAGCACTCCAACAATGATGGCGTAACCAATCGGCCATTTAGAAGACTTGCGGGCCAGACGTTTTAAGCGACGAGTCGGGACTTTCAAGAATGGCAGCATAGTTACTACTCACTAGTGCTATTCAATCAAACCTTCGTCGCGGGCTTTGAGGCAAGTGACGATGCGGAGGTTGCGCCCGGCATCTTTGGCGTCTTCGGGATAGATGCCCAAAACATCGTAGATCTTGCTCCAATAGTTGCGCACCATGCTTTCGGAGACGTGCAGATGCTTGGCGATCGCTCGATCTTGATACCCTTCTTTACAGGCCAAGTCCAGTGTCTCTAGCCATTCGGGCTTCAGCTCCAGACCTGCTTTCAGGCTGCGGATATCGCGGGTATGGGTGTAGCCTTGCAGGGCAGCTTTAAAGCGCTCAAACGCTTTTTCCGTAGAACTGTCTTTGCTGGTAACGGTAAAGCCACCGCGATGGTTGTCGATGTCAGGAATGATGCGAACCAAGGCATCTGGGTATGAGGTGTGAACCGCAATATTCAGAAACGGATGCTGCTGCATCAACTCTTTCAGAAACTGAATTCCCGCTTCGGTGGAGGCACTCTCCCCGGCACTCTGGGGCAACTGCAAGTCCAGCACCATTAAATTAGGCTCTAACCGCTGCACGGCTTCACGAGCCTCTTTCAACGTGGTCAACGTTTCGAGGACAATCTGGTCGCCAAAGCGGTCAAGAATACTGTGAATGCCCGCCAGGGTGGTGGGATGGTCTTCGACCACGAAGATGGTGTGGCGATCGCTGCCGGCAGCCGTGGAAGCAGTCATAGGCTCTCGGGAACACGGGATAAGTTGCGGGGGTGGAGATGCGACCGAAGTCATGGTAGAGCTTTGCACAGATACAGGGAAAAGCCGTTGGCCTAGGCCACAGCGCATATCTTTCCATGTTGGCGCGAAATGCCTGCGCCCTCAATGGTAAAAACTATAGACTCGATCACAGTAAAGTGTGAAACGCATTCATCACTTCAACAGTTCATCGGCCTCTTGCCACGGCGACTGGAGAGTCAGTGGCCCGGCGGGGGCGGGTCATTCTTCCGCTCCCTGGTCACTTGCGGCCTCGGCGTCCTCTAGCGGTGTCGCGTCAGGATTGGATTCCACCCCATTAGGACTATCAGCGGCGGGGTCTGCCGCTGTGAGCGTTCGCGACGTTTCGCGCAAGTAAACGTCACTGATGTCGATGCCTTCCACCGCGATCGCCTCCACTTCGAGGGTGCCCACCACACTGACGGTCGCCGCGACCGCTGGGGCAGCCTCAGCACTCAACACCCAAATCGTGCCACTGTCGTCTACCACCTGATACAGCCCGCCCGTTAGCAACGCGGCCTGCTGCGCGACAGTGCCTTTGATATGCACCGTCTCGCTATTTTGGTCAGCAGTGAGGGATTGAATCGTGACTGTAGGACGCACGATTTGGGCGATGCCAGACGGCAGATGAACCCCAGCGGACTCTGGTTGCCCCGGCAGAGTAACCGCCGAACTACAGCCCACAGCGACCATTGCGGTCAGGCCGCCAATCCATATTTGCCAGTGCCTGGTCAGTTGTGCCATTGAGAATCGTTTAGGATAAGAAGCTGCTAAATCTGAGAGACTAGACATCGTGGCAGAGCCATGCGATCGCCGCCGTTCGGGCTCCATCACATCACCAGTCACCAAGGGTAAAGTTATCCCTCGTAATATGCCATTGCTCAATAGGGTAGCTTAGGAGATTCATGACGCAAATTTTGGATGGCAAAGCCTTAGCAAAAACAATTCAGGCCCAGTTAACCACCAAGGTTCAAGCTTGGACTCCGCGAGTTGGGCGGCCCCCTGGGCTGGCGGTCATTATGGTCGGGGATAATCCGGCCAGTGCCGCTTACGTGCGCAACAAAGAACGCGCCTGCGATCGCGTCGGCATTGCCTCGTTCGGCCAAAAATTACCAGGCGACACCGCTCAAGCGTATCTCGAAGGACTGATTGCTGAGTTGAACGCCGACGATCGCGTTGACGGCATTTTGCTACAGCTACCCGTGCCCCGCCACATCAACGACGTTACCCTGCTCAACACCATCGACCCGGATAAAGATGCCGATGGGCTGCACCCGATGAATCTGGGCCGCTTAGTGCGCGGTGAACCCGGTTTACGTAGCTGCACCCCCTTAGGCGTAATGAAGCTGCTACAAGCGCATAACATTGCCGTCGCGGGCAAACGGGCCGTCGTCCTGGGGCGTAGCATCTTAGTGGGTAAGCCCATGGGGCTGATGCTGCTCGAAGCCGATGCCACCATCGACATCGCCCATTCTTTGACGGCAAATGTCACCGAGTTGACTCGCCAGGCTGATATTGTGGTGAGTGCCATTGGGCGGCCCAACTTTTTAACGCCTGACTATATTCAACCAGGAGCAGTCGTGATTGATGTCGGCATTAACCGCATCGAAACGGCGGCAGGCCAGTATCGCCTCATCGGCGATGTAGACTATGAAGCGGTTAGCCCCATCGCCTCGGCCATTACTCCAGTCCCTGGCGGCGTGGGGCCAATGACGGTGACCATGCTGTTGCACAATACCGTGCTGAGCTACTGCCAACGGCTGCCAGAGCTCTCCCAGGAGCACCGTACGCTTTTGTCTTGACCGATACAGGTGAGTAGGGGAATGACTTCTTCGACTGAAATGACTTTTGACCTCAAAACTTATTTGCGCGATCGCCAACAGCGGGTCGAAGCTGCCCTCGATGCCTCGCTCCCAACCGGGTATCCCGAAACTGTCTATGCGGCGATGCGATATTCCTTACTCGCCGGGGGCAAACGGTTGCGCCCCATCCTCTGCTTAGCCACTGGCGACCTGCTGGGGGGTACCGAACCCATGGCCATGCCCACCGCCTGCGCCTTGGAAATGATTCACACCATGTCCCTCATCCATGACGATCTGCCCGCAATGGACAACGATGATTATCGTCGTGGCCAGCTGACCAACCACAAAGTCTATGGCGAAGATGTCGCCATTCTCGCCGGTGACGCCCTGCTCACCTACGCCTTTGAATATGTCGCAACGCAAACCCGGGACGTGCCCGCTGAGCGCATTCTGCGGGTTGTCGCTGACCTGGGCAAAGCCGTTGGGGCCGAAGGACTCGTGGGCGGACAAATTGTCGATTTAGCCTCGGAAGGGGCAACCGACGTCAGTTTGGAAACCCTGAACTACATTCACACCCACAAAACCGGGGCGTTACTCCGGGTTTCTGTGACTTCCGGCGCTATTCTCGCCGGAGCTGATGAGGCCCAGGTCAACACCCTCGCGCAATACGCCAACAATATCGGCCTCGCGTTTCAAATCATTGATGACATTCTCGATATCACCGCCACGTCCGAAGCACTCGGCAAGTCAGCGGGGAAAGATTTGGCCGCGCAAAAAGCGACCTACCCCAGCATTTGGGGCTTAGAAGCATCGAAGCAGCAGGCCCAAACCTTAGTGGCAACGGCCAAAGCTGGCGTGTTAGATAGTTTTGGGACGGCTGCCCAGCCTTTGGTGGCCCTCGCCGACTTCATTGTTGACCGGACTCATTGATAACTTCGTTGAAAACCATGCACGATCTTGGTGAAATTTTGCAGAATCGCGTCCTCATTGTGGCGCTGCTCGCGTGCCTCATCGCACAAGCTCTTAAGCTGGTCTTTGAGCTTATTGTGCATCGCAAAATCAACGTCCGAGTATTGGTTGAAACGGGTGGCATGCCCAGTTCTCACTCGGCCTTGGTGACCGCACTCGCCTGTGGCATTGGCGAAACGATGGGCTGGGCGAGTCCGGCATTTGCCGTCACGACCGTATTTGCCGTCATTGTGATGTACGACGCAGCGGGGGTGCGACAGGCCGCTGGCAAGCAAGCCAAAATCTTGAACCAAATGATTGACGAACTCTTTCAAGAAAAACCGGAATTTCATGAGGAGCGCCTGAAAGAATTGCTTGGGCACACCCCGGTGCAAGTGATTGTCGGATCGATGCTTGGTTTTGTGGTGTCGTTTGTCGCAGCTGCCAGTTTTCAGTACTAAACGTCAGTCCTAGATATCCGGCCCTAAGTGGCTAGCGCTAGGTGTAAGTTGCCAGCAGATTAGTTGGGCATGTTTGACATTAGATGGCATCCCCTCACCGCTCAACTTCACCGATAAAATTGCATCATTTAGGGCTCATAGTCGGTTGGGTTACGCCCATCGCACAGCTGCGATCGCTAAACAGGCCCACCCCGCAATCAACGCGACTCCACCCATCGGGGTGACGGGGCCAACGGCTTTGATGCCAGCCAAGCTGATGAGGTACAAGCTGCCAGAGAACAGGAGCACCCCGGCGATAAAACACCAGCCAGCAGCGGTGAGCCATGGCAAGGCTTGTTTCGCCGTTCCCAATAGCATCGCGACGATTAGCAAGGCTAAGGCGTGGTACATCTGATATCGCACACCGGTATTGAACACGGCGATCGCCCGTTCAGTCAGTTGATTTTGCAGCGCGTGGCTGGCGAACGCCCCAGCCGCCACAGCCAGCCCCCCTAAAATTGCCGCGATCGCCAAAAATAATTGCATCGTTGGTCACCGTGAATCATCCACAGTCATAGGGTAAAACCATTCTCAGCCCAGCGATGTCGTCAAGATGGGATTTGGTTGACCAGGACTCGCGATCGCAGCTCAAGGTTGTAGCGTCATGCCTTCACGCGCCAGGCGCAATTGCGGACAGCGATTGTGGATTTCCATTTCCAGGTGATCAAGATAGTCATCATCGTGCCGTGGATTGTGATGAAACAGGATCATTTCTTTGACCTGGGTCTTTTCGGCGATCGCAATACTCTGTTCGCAGGATATCGCTTGCGGATCACCCCCCACGCTGGCATAAACCGGCTCGGAATAGGTGCCGCCATACACTAGCAACTCTGCTGCCTGGGCCAGATACAACAAGCTCGGATCCGGTCCGCCATCAGCATTGTAACTATCGGTCGCATAGACGACTGACTTGCCCGCATAATTGACCCGAAAGCCGAGAGCGCTGGTAGCAGAATTCAGCGAGATGGCTTCAACAGTGACATGATCGTCCAGGCGAATGATATTCCCTGCCGCAATGTTGTGAAATTTCATCGTAGACGACATTTTTTGCAGCGGCGTGAAAAAGTTGGGCCGGAGCATTTGATCCGTCAACCGTTGTTTAATGGACGCGCCATTCGCAGCCGTCGCGCCGTACACATCAAAATGATTGCCCGCAATAAATGCAGGCCCAAAAAAGGGAAATCCTTGAATTCGATCCCAATGAGTGTGGGTAAAAAAGATATGGGCGCTAACGGGTTGACCAGCCTCTAGTAAGTGTTTGCCCAACACCCGTAGCCCGGTGCCACCGTCAAACACCAGGCGATGCCCAGGCAACTGAATTTCTACACAGGCAGTGTTGCCGCCATACCTCACGGTATCGGCACCGGGGGTCGGCACACTACCGCGCACCCCCCAAAATTTGACTGTCACACATTCATTCACTGACGCAACCGCAGCTTGCCCCGCCTCAGCAGGTGTCGAGTTACTGTCCGTCAGCATTGCAGCATCTGTGTCTGGCATGGAGAAAAACAACAACTAGAAGGTTAGGTTAAATAATCGCTGGCATCAATAACGGCGTCCCAAAGTCGATTCCGCAGCATCTTTATTAGTAGATATTCTGGCTCGTTTCAGTATGTTCAGGAAATTTTAGTGGCTTTTATTACTCACCTGCTCACCCCCCAGAGAGGACGAGCAGGCCAAATATCGCGTTTTACACGAAATCGGGGATAAGCCTCACTCATGCAGTACACCACCGAAACGATGGTGGAGTTGTCAATGCTGACAGCCTCATTCATCAGGATACCCATCCCCACGTGACATTGATACTCGGCAACGACGTTATTTCACGGCGTCAATGCATTGCTGCACCAGGGGCTTCACTTTATCGACGTTTTGCCACCCTAAAATTTGCACCTCTTTCTTTTCGAGGTTTTTATACGTCCCAAAGAACTCCGCAATTTCATCGAGACGATGAGTTGCAATGTCATCTAAGGACTTCACGTCGGCGTAGCGAGGATCTTCGGCCGGGACACAGAGAATCTTCTCGTCGCGATCGCCCCCGTCGATCATTTCCAACATGCCAATGGGACGCGCTGCAATGACACAGCCGGGAAAGGTTGGCTGATCCATCAGCACCATGCCATCCAGGGGGTCACCATCATCTGCCAGCGTGTTCGGCACAAAGCCATAATCGTAGGGATATTGAACCGAAGAAAAGAGGACTCGGTCTAAGATCATCGCCCCCATATCTTTATCAAATTCGTACTTATTTTTGCTGCCCGCCGGAATTTCAATCAAAACATTGATCAGACCAGCTTCAGGCTGAGCGGGAATCCGAGATAAATCCACAATGCGTCTCCAGATACGATGTTGTCGGCCAGCGTTGCGGAGCAAAATACCCCCAGTGTTGACTCAGAGGAACGCCACTAACGACATAGCCGCCACAAACACAGCAGCCCAAGTTAGAGGTTGCCACTCCGGCGAACACGAGACAACGCTTCGCCTAGCATTTTAGGCGAAGACGCCGAACAACCCTAGAGCGATGCGAGCATCCTCATCAATCGTTTATTCGGTAGATCGCGATAGCGGATAACTCGGCAAGGTAGCTGGAGGCGGGTCCACCGCAGAATAATGAGCGATCGCTAGAAGCGGCAGCATCAACGTCAAAAGTGCAATGACCGTGCCCACAAAATGAGAAAAGCGACTACTCGGAGGTTCCGAAGCATTCTCGGAGGTATTAACAGATTCCATAAAGACGCAATGACAATACCTGAAATTGAAAACGATGCGTACAAACCCACACACTCTAGTCTTCCAATTGAGCCCAGCCTAACTCAAGGCAGAATGTAATCTGCAAGAAAGCTTAGAGAAAATTTAGGCTCTCTTAGACCAACGAACTCAACTAATAACTACAGTAGCGAACGGAACCACTAAAAATTGTGAGTTGAACAACATACTCTACATGAAAAGTGTAAACAAATATCAACTGACCCATTGGTTTTTCTCTCCCCAAGAAGAAAGGCACGGCCCAGCTTGCAAAATCGGGGTGCCCTCGCTGTCGATCAAGCGTTGGGCGGGGTAGGGTGAGCGCTAGATCAATATGACTGAGATGACCGCCGCGAGCCGGGGGTCAGGGCTGGTCGGCGGGCGCTTCTAAGTGCTGGCGAATCGCTCGTAATTCTCCCAGGATGGCTTTGAGAATTTCTTGGGTGGTGGTCTCTTCTGACGGTTGGACGGTGATGGTAGGGTTGAGCCCGAGGATGTCTTGGGCAAACCGCCGCACCTCGCGGGGATGAAACAGCAGGGGATCGTCGCGATCGCTGCGCACTTCAGGATTGAGCTTATTTGCATCAAAGGGCGGATTCAGAATGTCGGGGTGAGTGTTGGCATAGCGATACACCGAGGCGCGCGATCGCTTGATCTGCTTTTGCACCTCATCCACCGTCAAGTAAGCGTCCGGCGGCAATTCATCAATGGAGGAAATCGGGGTGGTTTCCTCGAATTCTGACAGCACGGTGGTATCTTCCATAGCCCTCGTCATCGCAGTGCAAATTGAGTCTACAAAGGAGATGCCAGAATCTCAAGGTAATGAGAGAAAAATCCGGAGACCCAGGGGACGCACCCTTTGGAAGGGTGCGTCCCCTTTCGGGTGTCCCCTTAAGTCACCTTTAAGTTTTTGCGGTAAATCGGATCTTCCCCGGCGGGCTGGGTAGCTTTAAGAAAAGAAAATTGCCCTGCCGCCCCATGACTGACACCCAACAGCGCCTCCACACCTTCGTGCAGTACGTTGACGAATACCTCAAAGGCGACGAAAAAGGCGAGGCCCAGCTGTTTCTCGACAAGTTTTTTCGCGCGTTTGGGCATGAGGGGGCGATCGAGGCGGGGGCCACCTACGAAGAACGCATCCACAAGGGCAGCAAAAAGGGCAAAACCGGCTTTGCCGACCTGGTGTGGAAGCCCCGCGTGCTGATTGAGATGAAGAAGCGGGGGGCGGATCTCACCAAGCACTATTCCCAAGCGTTTGACTATTGGCAGCGGGCGGTGCCCAATCGGCCTCGCTATGTGATGCTGTGCAATTTTGATCAGTTTTGGGTGTACGACTTTGACACCCAGATCGACACGCCGATCGACATGGTGGAGCTGGCGCAACTGCCCGATCGCGTGGCGACCTTTGGCTTTATGGAGGTGCAGGAGCGCAAATCCGTCTTTGGCAACAACCAGGTGGAGGTGACGGAAAAAGCGGCGGGCCGCATGGGCGAACTGTACCAAATGCTGCGCGATCGCCTTCTCCGTCAGGGACTCCCCTCACCCCTCGCCCCTCGCCCAAATCTGGGCGAGGGGACCCGGAGCGAGGCAGAGATGGCGGCGCTGATCGCCCAACGCTACGTGCTGCAATGCGTGCTCGCCATGTTTGCCGAAGATCGGCGCATGTTGCCCGACAGCCTGTTTGTGCAATGCGTGCAAGACTGCCTCAGCAGCAACGGCAGCGCCTACGACATCCTCGGCGGCCTGTTTCGTGAAATGAACACCCCCGGCCTCACCCCTGCCGGACGCTATCAGGGCGTGGAGTATTTCAACGGGGGATTGTTTGCCGAAATCTATCCCCTCGACCTGACTCACCAAGAGCTAAAATTCCTCGAAGTCTCGGCCCTGGAAGACTGGAGCAAGGTGCGCCCCGCCATCTTTGGCAACATCTTTGAATCCGCGATCGACGAAAGAATCCGCCAAATGCTGCGCGATCGCCTGCCCACGGCATCCACTACACCACCGCAAGCCTACGGCTTCAGCCCCGACGACGACCTCCTCGAAAAACTCCTCGCCCTCAACCTAGAGCTGGCTGACAAAGAAAAACTGGCGAACCCGTCGTCGGCCCGTGGGATCCCACCATAAGGGGACGCACCCTTTGAAAGGGTGCGTCCCCTTATGGCTAGCTGGGCATGCTGACCTTAGAGACTCAGGTTGCACCATGCCCAGACGCCCACGAGCCGTCAGCCCCGGCCACTATTACCACCTCTACAATCGGGGCAATAACCGTCAAGCCATCTTCTTTGAACGCGCCAACTATCTGCACTTTCTGAAACAGTTTCGGCATTACGTAGCCACTACCACGGTTCACGTCGTCGCTTACTGCCTCATGCCCAATCATTACCACTTTTTGATTTATTTACGAGAAGCCGACCTCGACGCCGCCATGCGACGGTTCACCCTGTCCTATACCAATGCCATCAACCACCGCTACGATCGCTGCGGCAGTCTATTTCAGGGGCGCTTTCAGACCTTGCCCGTCGATCGCGATGATTACTTGCTGCATTTGACCCGCTACATTCATCTCAATCCGGTCAAAGCAAGACTGGTGCAGCATCCAGCCGAATGGGAGTTTTCGAGCTACTTGGACTACGCTGAGTTGCGATCGGGCACGCTACCGCAACGAGAACCGGTGCTGACTCAAGCGGGCACGGTCGCTGCCTATCGGCAGTTTGTCGAGCAAGATAGCCCACCAGACTCGTCGATCCAGTATTTGCTGTTCGACTAGAGGGGACGCACCCTTTCGGGCCAGGGGACGCACCCTTTGAAAGGGTGCGTCCCCTAGTTACTGGGAAATAGAGCTGCGTCGGTGGTGGCATCGAAGAGGTGGACTTTGTCGGGGGCGATCGCCAACCAGAGTTCTTCCCCAATTACAAAGGTGCGATCGGGTTCGACACGGACTTGCAGCAAATCTGGCCCAAACTGCACTGCGAGATAGGTTTCGCTGCCGAGCGCTTCGATGCGGCGCACATGAACCTGCAAATTTTTGGGCGCGGGGGAGCTGAGGGTAAAGTGCTCAGGACGCACCCCCAGGATGGCGGTTTGACCATCGTAGGGCTTCAGCGTCGCTTCCCACTCACCGGGGAGGGTGAGCCGAAAATCGGGATGCGTCACCAGTAACGGCGCGTTCACTTGCACCGGCAAAAAGTTCATCGGCGGCGACCCAATGAAGGCGGCCACAAAGCGGTTGGCGGGACAACGATAGAGTTCCAGCGGGGTGGCACACTGCTGGATTTGTCCGGCATTCATGACCGCGATGCGATCGCCCATCGTCATCGCTTCCACCTGGTCGTGGGTGACGTAGATCGTCGTGATGCCGAGTTGCCGTTGCAGGTTCACAATTTGCGCGCGCGTTTCCGTGCGCAGCTTGGCATCCAGGTTCGACAACGGCTCATCCATCAAAAAGACTTGGGGATTGCGGGCGATCGCGCGGCCCAACGCCACCCGCTGCTTTTGCCCCCCCGAGAGTTGCCGAGGCAAACGGTTCAGCAATTCGTCAATTTGCAACATTTGCGCCACCGATCGCACCCGCTGGTCAATTAATTTGTCGGCAGGTGCCTGATACCGCAATCCCTTCGGCAGTCGTCGCGTCGCTCCCGAGAGAGCCGTTTGCCAGCGCGTCCGCTGAGCCAAAGCATCTTGCAATTGTTGATTCGCATCAAGAGCAGCATTGGTCGGTAGATCAGTCGGTGCGGCCAACAGTTGCGCCCGACTGCCGCCCATGCGCCGCAGTCCAAAGGCGAGATTGTCGTACACCGTCAGATGCGGGTAGAGCGCGTAACTCTGAAACACCATGGCGATGTCCCGCTGTTTGGGCGGCAGCTGGTTCACCTGGCGATCGCCCACCCAAATATGGCCCGCCGTAATTTCTTCCAGCCCCGAAATGAGCCGTAACAGAGTACTTTTGCCACAGCCCGACGGCCCCACCAGCACCATAAACTCACCGTCTGGCACCTGGAGGTCGATCCGCCGCAGCACGGCTTGCGGCGGCGACGGTTCGCCGTCCTGCCCCGACTGCGCCCGACCTTGCCCTACAAAGGTTTTGTACAAATTTTCTAGGACAACCTGCGCCAAGATGGATGGCTCCTCCACGAAATCTTGATCAATCTGCCAGCCCGGAATCCGAGATTCCGGCAGGGTTTAACTAGCGGCGACTACTCCTCAGAATCGTCGTCGCTGGCCGTATTGGTCTCATTATCAACCAACGCGGTCAGAGTCACGGTCTCAATTCTTTCACCTTTGGCAAATTTGCTCAGGCGGTAATTGGTCGGGGTATCGCGACCCTGCCGGGGAATCGTGTCAATGGCGATGTGGGCACAGCGCGCCTGGGAGGTCACTACCGTGATTTCACCTTTGAGGGGACTGGGGGCGATCGCCACCAAATGATCCGTTTTTTGTTTGAACAAGAACGCCTGGGTGCCAATGCCGCCTCGCGCTCCGAGGTGAATGCCCCCAATGGGCAACCGCTTGGCAAAGCCTGCCGCCGAGATCATCAGTACACAATCATCCGCTTGTTGAATGCGGACGCAACCCACAATGCTTTCTTCTTTGCGCAGGCGCAGAGCTTGGGGTCCCTGGGCGGTGCGCCCCATCACCGATAAATTGTCATCATTCACCGCAAACCGAATCAGCCGCCCCCCCGAAGTCGCGATCGCCAGCTCTTCGTCAGCCTGCACCAAGGTGATAAACGCCAGCTCATCCCCCTTTTTGAGTTTGACGGCGGTGAGGCCGCGCCCCGTCAGATTTTGGAAATCCGCCAGCGGCACTCGCTTGATTTTGCCCAATCGGGTCAACAACACCAAATCGTGGGTGAGCGCGGCTTCAGTCAGCACGAGGTGAATGGCGATCGCCTCGGGAGCGCTACCAGCAGAATTCGGCAAGAGGTTGACTAACGGCACCCCCTTAGATTGACGTGACGTTTGGGGAATCTCGCCAATGTTGAGGGTAAAGGCTTTGCCGTCACGGGTGAGCACCAGCAGTTCTTGGGCCGTGTTCGCCGTCTCAGTGTGCAAGGTCGAATCTTCTTCTTCTTGGAATTCCTGGCGATCGGTGTCGGTTTGGCGGGCCTGTCGCCGCTGATAGGCCCGGGTGGTCGAACGGCGCACATAACCCTTTTGGGTAAATTCCAGCACCACCGCTTCTTCTTGATGCTCCGCCAGAATTTCCGCCAGTTGCTCGGTTTCTTCCTGCCGTTCGGCTTCGCTTTGAATGCGGGTGCGGCGCTCATCGCCAAACTTTTTCTTCAGCGATCGCAGCTCTTTTTTCAGTGACTTCAGCAGTTCGTTGCGATCATTCAGCAAGCGCAACAGGTCATCCCGATGCGCCGTGAGTTCGTCATATTCGGTTTGCAGATTCTGCCGTTCCAACCCCGTCAGCCGTCGCAGCGGCATCGCGAGAATGGCGTCACACTGGCGATCGCTGAGGTCAAATTCTTCTCCCATCGACACCTTGGCCGTCGTGCCGTCCGGGGCATGCCGCAAAATCTCAATCAGCTGATCCAGATTTTCCAGCGCCCGGATCAGCCCTTCTACGATGTGCAGGCGATTTTCTGTTTTCTCCAGGTCATAGCGATATTGCCGCACCAGCGTCTCTTCGCGAAAGTTGAGAAACGCATTCAGCATCTCCCGCAGGGTGAGCTGCTGCGGCTGACTATTGTCGAGGGCCAGCATAATTGCCCCAAAGTTATGCTGCAACTGCGTTTGCCGATACAGCGCACTGAGCACCACTTCCGGTTGGGTTTCGCGCTTCAGTTCGATCACCACCCGCATGCCATCGCGATCGCTCTCATCCCGAATGTCGGCAATGCCATCCAAGCGACCGTTATTGACCAGATCGGCCACCTTCTCAATCCACCCGGCTTTGTTGACCTGGTAGGGCAGTTCTGTGACGATAATCGCCGTCCGCCGCTGCCGACCGCGCCCCGGTCGCACCTCCTCCAGTTGGGTAATGCCCCGCACCGGAATGCTGCCGCGTCCGGTACGATAGGCATCTTCCACCCCTTTGGTGTCAATGATTTGGCCCCCAGTGGGAAAGTCCGGGCCGGGGATCAGCTCAAACAAGCGCTCATCCGACAGAGTGGGGCGATCGATCAGGGCAATGAGCCCATCCACCACCTCACCCAAATTATGGGGGGGAATATTGGTCGCCATGCCCACGGCGATCCCCGACGAGCCATTCAGCAACAGGTTGGGCAACTGCGCCGGGAGCACAATCGGCTCTTGCTGGGAATTGTCAAAGTTATCGATAAAATCGACGGTCGCTTCGCCAATGTTGTCCAGCAGCGATTCAAAGCTGACGGCGGCCAAGCGGGTCTCCGTATAACGCATCGCCGCTGGGGGATCATTATCCACCGAACCAAAGTTACCGTGCCCCGCCAGCAGCGGATACCGACTCGAAAAGTCCTGCACCATGCGCACCAGGGCATCGTACACGGCCTGATCCCCGTGGGGATGATACTTACCCAGCACATCCCCCACTACGCGGGCACATTTGCGAAAGGGGCGATCGGGGCTCAAGCCCAGCTCGTACATGGCGTAGAGAATGCGGCGATGCACCGGTTTCAGACCGTCTCGCACATCGGGCAAGGCCCGCCCGACGATGACACTCATGGCATATTCCAGATAGGAGCGCTGCACCTCGGTATGCAGAGGGGTCGGCACAACCTGCCCGGCTGAAAGAATGTTGAGTTGATCCGCCATGAATCCCTGTCCTCTGAAATTGGGAATGAATAGATGAGTTCGGCTGCATTGGGTCTAGCAAAGCCGACACTAACAATGCTGTAAGGTAAAGGCAAATGTCGCCAGTTTGCAATATCTTGCAGCTAGGATTAATTCATGCCCTGATTGCGTGATTATGCACATTGGGCAATGTAGCAAGATTTGACCCCGCTCTGAGGCTGACGCCGTTTAAGGAATTACCATGAAGACCGTTCTCATTGTCGAAGATGACATGATTAACGCCCGCGTCTTTTCGAAAATTTTGTCGAAAAGAGGAGGCTTTGAGGTTAAGCATACGGAAGATGTGACCGAAGTGATGAAGATCGCCCGCGAACGCCAAGCCGATGTCATTTTGATGGATGTCTCCTTAGCGCACAGTCTCTTTGAGGGCAAACCCGTCGATGGCATCAAAATTACCCAAATGCTGAAAGCTGACCCGGTGACCGCCGACCTGCCCGTCATTTTGGTTACCGCCCACGCGATGCAGGGCGATCGCGAAAACTTCCTCTCCCAAAGTGGAGCCGACGGCTACATCAGCAAACCCGTGATTGATCATCAAAAGTTTATCGATGATATTGCTGCCCTAATGCCGCAATCATAGCAGTATATTTGTACTACATCGCAAGTATTTCGTGCTCTTTTGCTGTTGCATTACCGCGATCATGTCGAGCGCTAGCAACGTCTTCAGCCGCTGATCTGGCGCGGTTTACCCGAACGCGCAGGAACTGTCTGAGCGAGGAATTAGACAGCAGTTTTGATCTGCTGGGGTTGGGGACGAGGCCGGTTCGCAGCCAGATCTTGGTCTGCGCGCCACCCTGCCCAGAATATGCCTCGCCCCGACCCAGGTACCCTCACACCCAACCACCCAACCACTCAGCTCCCCTCACACACACCCCATGCAACTCCATCTCTCCACCTGGCCCGAAATCGAGACCTACCTCCAGACCTCCCAAGGCATCATCTTTCCTATCGGCTCTACCGAACAACATGGCCCGACGGGGCTGATTGGTACTGATGCCATTTGTGCAGAGACGGTAGCGCGGGGCGTCGGCGAAGCCACGGGAGCGGTGATTGGCCCCACCATTAATGTAGGGATGGCGCTGCACCACACCGCCTTTCCCGGCAGTATCAGTCTGCGGCCCAGCACGCTGATCGCGCTGATTCAAGATTATGTAAAACCGCTCGCCCGCTATGGGTTTGAGCGGTTCTTTTTCATCAACGGGCACGGCGGTAATGTCGCCACCCTAAAGGCCGCCTTTGCCGAAACCTATGCCCATCTCGCCGATTTAGGACTGGAAAACTCAGGGCGGGTGCGGTGCAAGGTGGCGAACTGGTACATGGCGCGATCGGTGTACGCGATCGCCAAAGACCTCTACGGCTATCAGGAAGGCTCCCACGCGACGCCGAGTGAAGTCGCCTTGACCCAGTTCGCCTATCCCGACCACATCAAACAGGCTGATCTCAACCCGCAAATTGCCCCCGCTGGCTATCCCATCTACAGCGCCGCCGATTTTCGCCAGCATTATCCCGATGGGCGCATGGGCTCCAACCCCGCCCTCGCCACCCCCGAACACGGCCAGCGACTGTACGAAGCAGCAGTCAAAGAACTCAGCAGCGATTATCTGCAATTTCTCGCCGCCGATTAGAGCGATCGCCACCAACCGAAGTTATTGTGATCGTGTATCACATCGGCCTAGATGATTTAGCCATTAAGATCAGTCATCAACCGAATCTGCCAATTACCCTCAACCTTCTGAATATCAAGAGTTGGCATGGTCTGAAGTAGCTCAATGAGCTGCCAACCAGAACAAACACAGCGCATTACAAGCTGGATGGGTTGCTTGTAATCGGCACAAAATTTGCGGCTCACGGCCTCAATTGATGTAAATCCTTCCAAGCTTGTTAGGCCCTTAATGATTTCTATCAGTGCTAGCTCTAAAGCCTCTATTGAGATCATCTCAGGCACTAACGTTGGCTGATGTTCTGGGCTCTTCCCGCATGGTCGAACCTGTGACTCGAAGCCACCATGAGGCATAACTGCCTCTAAAAGCCGAATATAAAACTTTTGTGGATCCGAGGTGGGATAGACTCTGAAATGCGGAGAACGGCAATGGCAGAGGAGATTTCTCAAATCGCTACCTGAGACTTGAGCATGTAAAGCTCTCTCGATAGAAATTGCATGTTTCTTACGGAATATGGTGTCCAACTCAGTATTCAGCACCCAGGCATTTTTTCGGTGATGGGATGCCTCAGTAATGATGGTGGCTAATGCTTCCAGCAACTGTTGCAGTGACGAAAAGCCAGACGGCCCGGGATAAGATTCCATGCTTGAATAACACTCAGAATTGATACGTGTGAGTGATCTACAGCATCAATTTGCGTGTTTCTTTATACCTGAAATACGGCTTACCTCACCGTGTTTCCTCAGGCAAGTATGCTTCTACAGCGCTGCTGGGCAAGCGGCATATCCATCACAAAAAAGCAGCGCCCTCAAGATAGGGACGCTGCGATTTGCTAATGAATCCAGCCCAGCTGGTAACTACCGCCAGATTCTTCAAGCTCAACAGTTCAAGCCGATACCACTGCTGGCGTTACACCGCCGCTAAGTATTCGCGCAGTTCGCTGCGATGCTGCCGCAGTTTGCTGATCGCCTGCTTTTGCAGTTGACGCACGCGCTCACGGCTGACGTTCAAGCGTCGCCCCACTTTTTCTAGCGACAAAGGATTGCCGTCTTGCAAACCAAAGCGTAGGGTCAAGACCTCTTGCTGTTGCGGGGTCAGTGACGCGATCAGATCGCGCAAGTCAGACTTCAACGCTCGCTCGGTCGCAAACTCTTCGGGCGAACCGTCGTCGGACTCCAGCAAATCAGCAAGTTCGGTATCTTGGTTGTCGCCGACTCGCAATTCCAACGAGAGGGGTCGTCGCGACAGGCGCATACAGTCGCGCACCCGCTTTGGCGTGAGATCGAGCTGTTCTGCTACTTCTTCGATAGTCGCGGTGCGGCCTTTTTGCTGGGTAATTTGACGCTGAGCTTTCTTGATTTTGTTCAGCGTCTCAGTGACGTGAATAGGCAATCTAACAACGCGGCTTTTCTCAGCGATCGCTCGCGTCATCGCCTGCCGAATCCACCAGTAGGCATAGGTGCTAAAGCGGTAACCCTTCGCGGGGTCAAACTTTTCGACCGCCCGGTTCAGGCCGATAGAGCCCTCTTGAATCAGGTCAAGCAAGTCCAAATTGCGATCGGTGTACTTTTTCGCGATCGAGACCACTAGACGCAAATTCGCCTCAATCATCTTGTGCTTAGCTTGCTTGCCGGCGCGCACGACTCGCTTGAGATGGATTACGCTAACCTCGGCGTGCTCAGCCCACTCATGAATGGAGGGCTCACGTTGCAACGTTTCAGTCAGTTCTTCGAAAAC
This sequence comes from Halomicronema sp. CCY15110, assembly GCF_016888165.1. Classification (GTDB taxonomy): domain Bacteria; phylum Cyanobacteriota; class Cyanobacteriia; order Phormidesmidales; family Phormidesmidaceae; genus Halomicronema. Next base: position 76,848 of record NZ_JACSWC010000370.1, read on the forward strand.
CGCTTCAAACGGCATCATTTGCTTTACCTGCTTACCCAACTGAATTTCTTCTTCATGGGTGAGCAGCGGCACACGACCAATAGACTTGAGATAAGAATAGACAGCATCAGAAGATTTTTTGCTGGGCATGGAATGTGTGTAGAGAGTTTTGGGCAGTACATATATCATCTACAAAACTTCACACTGACGCATCTTTCCTGAGAAGGAGATCGAGGCTAATTCCTGAATTCTGAAAGCGCAACAGACGCCGTCAACGATTGCCCAAAGGATCGCTCCGATCGCTCCACTCAGCCACCGTTTGATGCGGAGTGAAACCTTATGCGCCATAGCGCCGATCGCGCTTTTCCCGTTGATATTGGCGATATTCCCGGTGCTCCACATAGCGTTTGAGCTGGCGGGCCATACGTTTCATGCCCTGCTTTTCATCCTGGCGAATGAAGGGTAAAAACACCGTTGAGAGAATGCCTTTGAACCGCTGTTGGTGCGTGTAAAGGGTGCGGGTGGGGCTAAGGTCTTGGAGTTCAAAGGCCGACTCACTTTTGAAACCGGGCATTTTGGCGATCCAACGCAAGCAATTATTTGGCTGCACCAGCGTAATCAACGGCTCAAAATCGGTGAATTCATCATCCTCCAACCGCCGGACCGAGAGAAAGACTTCTTGCCCTTGGCGCAGAGCGAGGGCCGGATCGGCATCAAACAAAAAGGTATTCCACCGTCGCCATTCGTCTTTGCGGGTGAGCACATCCCAAACCATAGCCCGAGGCGCATTGATTTCAATTTGGGTTCGCAGAGTGGGCATTGGGGGAGTGGCAAAGTAGGGGGTATGAGGGTGGCAGCGTCCATAAGTGGGCACCGATCGCTGATTTTGCGACGTCGTGCATATCGCCCTGGAGGGTCACGTCAGGGTTTTTCGACTTTAGGCAATCAGAGCTGTTCTCTAGCCTCAAAATCGACATACCATTTTCTTATAGTCTGCCCAAAGCGGCGGGCTTTTGCAGCGACAATTACGCGTTAACGGCTTCATCATAGGAAAGTTCATGGTTCAACTCACGCCCAACTCTAGCTATGGTCTGACCCTCCGCCTCAAGCTCCCCAATCAGACCGGTATGCTGGCCCAAGTCACGCAGGCGATCGCGACGGCTGGGGGCAATTTGGAAGATGTGCGCCTGTTGGAAAGAACGCGCCAGTTTGTCACCCGCGAGATTACGGTGGATGCGTCTAGTAGTGAGCACGCCGAAGAAATTATTGGAGCCGTGAAGCAGGTGGACCAGGTGATCTTGTTAAAGGCAGAAGATCGCACGTTTCAGCTCCATAAAGGTGGCAAAATCGAAGTCACGAGCCGCATTGCGGTGCGCAACCAGGATGACCTGGCTATGGCTTACACACCGGGGGTGGGGCGCGTGTGTAAGGCGATCGCCGCTGAACCTGAGCGCGTCTATGACCTGACGGTGAAGCAAAACATGGTGGCGATCGTCACCGATGGCAGTGCGGTGCTGGGGCTGGGCAATTTAGGGCCGGAGGGGGCACTGCCGGTGATGGAAGGGAAGGCGCTGCTGTTCAAAGAGTTTGCGAATATTGACGCCTTTCCCATCTGCTTAGCAACGCAGGATACTGACGAAATTGTGGAAACCGTCAAACGCATTGCGCCGGTATTTGGCGGGGTCAATCTGGAAGACATTAGCGCCCCCCGCTGTTTTGAAATTGAGGCGCGGCTCAAAGCCGAAACCGACATTCCCATCTTTCATGATGACCAGCACGGCACCGCGATCGTGGTGTTGGCCGCCCTCACCAATGCGTTGAAGCTGGTGGGCAAAGCCTTCGGCGACATTCGCATTGTGATCAACGGGGCCGGGGCCGCCGGGGTGGCGATCGCCCTGTTGCTGCAAAAAGCCGGGGCCAAAACCATTCTGATGTGTGACTCAAAGGGCATCATTGCCCGCGATCGCACGGATTTGAACTCCCAAAAACAAGGCTTTGCCGTAGAAGAGTCCGGCCAGCTCGCCGACGCGATGAAAAACGCCGATGTCTTTTTGGGGGTGAGCGCCCCCGGCGTCGTTTCGGTAGACATGGTGAAGTCGATGGCAGCCGATCCCATTGTGTTTGCCATGGCCAACCCCATTCCCGAAATTCAGCCGGAGCTGGTGTCTGGTCTGGTGGCGGTGATGGCGACGGGCCGCAGCGACTATCCCAACCAGATCAACAATGTATTGGCCTTTCCTGGCGTGTTTCGCGGCGCGTTGGACTGCCGGGCCAAAGCCATGACCACGGGCATGTTTTTGGAAGCCGCCCACGCGATCGCCGCCCTGGTGACCCCGGATGAACTCAATGCCGAGCACATCATCCCTTCGGTATTCGATGCCCGCGTGTCTCAGGCGGTGGCCTCTGCGGTGCAGCAAGCCGCGCGGGAAGAAGGGGTCGCCCGTGTGTGATCTGACTGCCGTGGGATTCGCGAGCGATCGCCCCCCGGTAAGATGAATGAGACAGTTAGGTAGGAGAAATCGCATGTTGGACGAACAGGCTAAAAAAACGCTGCTGCGCAAAATTCCCCATGGACTCTACATTTGCGGCGTGCGCAATGGCGAAGACGTGAACGGCTTCACCGCCAGTTGGGTGATGCAGGCTTCGTTTCAGCCGCCACTCGTGGTGAACTGCGTCAAGAACGATTCCGGCTCCCACGAAATGGTGAAGCAAAGCGGCGTCTTTGCCCTCAGCTTTTTAGAAGCGGGCCAAAAGGACATGGCACAAAACTTTTTTAAGCCCCAGCGTCGGGTGGGCAACAAGTTTGAAGACATCGAATTTTACGCAGCGCCGGAAACCGGCTGCCCCGTCATTAAAGACACCCTAGGCTATGTGGAATGCCGGGTGGTGGGTGCTGTTGAACATGGCGATCACACCGTCTTTGTGGGCGAAGTGGTCGGTGCCGCGATTCACCGCGAGGGCGATCCCCTCTTGCTCGAAAGCACCGGCTGGAATTACGGCGGCTAAATTCGTTTCGGACATGACTCAGAGCGAGTCCCCAACTCCCCGGTTGCTACGCACCCGCTGCTTTTCCACGCATTAGCTCAAGCTACCGGGGGGTGAAGATTATTGTCATCTAATAATCATCTCTAAGGAATCTCACCGGATAAGGCTCTCGCCTGGCAGCAGGTCAGCTTCCCCGGTCGGCTCCGGGCGCGCGGCTCCGGCAGGCATCATGGTCTGGGACGGGAGCGATCGCCCCTTGGCATTATGGTGCACGACGATCAGCCAGCAGCTTTCTGATGACGCGCTCTAATTGCTTGAGTTGCACGGGTTTGCTCAAATATTCATCCGCCCCGACAACCAAACAGCGTTCTTGATCACCCGCCAGCGCCAACGCGGTTAGGGCAATGATGGGAACTTCACGCAAACTGGGCTGCTGACGAATTTTCTCTATCGCGGCGAGGCCATCCATCACGGGCATTTGAATATCCAGCACCAGGACATCAGGATGGTGAAAGAGAGCCAAATCAAGCGCCTCTTGACCATTATCTGTACACAACAGGCAATATCCTTTGGCCGTCAAATAACTAGAGATCGTCGCCACATTCGCCGAGTTATCTTCTGCCAACAAAACCAAAATCGAGGGGGAGGAGGGTGGCGCGATCGCAGGCGAATGCGTCAGCTCAGAATCATGGGCACCGGATGACTGCGCTGCTGGTAGAGCGATCGCCACATCCGGTTGATAGGGCAGATCAATCGTGAAACAACTGCCTTTTCCGAGCTCACTGGTCAGCCCAATTTGCCCGCCATGCAGCTCGACGATTTTTTGGACTAAGGCCAGGCCCAGTCCAGTGCCCTCATATTTACGATTGAGGGCACTATCCACTTGCACAAAAGGTTGAAATAGTTTTGAGATGTTTTCAGGGGCAATGCCAATGCCCGTATCCGCGATCGCAATCCGCAAATGAGGCGGGCGAGCCGCATCCGCTTCAGTTAAGGCAATCATTGCCGCACTGATGGTCACAGTGCCACCCTCCGGCGTAAACTTCACCGCATTGGTCAATAAATTGAGTAGCGCCTGCCGGATCCGAATTTCATCCACGCAAACATCCGGCAGATGAGGCGGAATATGCGTTTGCAGCTGGATACTTTTCTTTAGAGCTTGCTGTTTCACAAAGGTCAGGCTGGAGCGACACAATTGCTGTACGGAGACGCCGCTATATTCCAGGGTGATGTTCCCTGACTCAATTTTGGCCACATCAAGAATGTCATTAATCAGCGCTAACAGGTGATCAGCACTCTTTTCTACGGTGCCAAGGGCTTTGAGCTGCTGCTCATTGACATCCCCAAAAATTTTCTCCTGTAGCCCTTCCGTCATCCCCAGAATGGCATTCAGCGGCGTGCGCAGCTCGTGGCTCATGTTGGCGAGAAACTCATCTTTCAACCGGGTCGCTTGTGCCAACTCTTGATTGGCCTCATTGAGATCTTTGGCCTGTTGCCGCATGATTTGAAACGCTTGCGACAACTGCTCAAACTCTCGAGAACCTTCACTCGTGATGGGAAAATCCCAGTTACCCTGAGTGAGGGCATGGGCTTCGTGGCAAAGGCGCGTGATAGGAGACAGCAAACCCCGATAAAGCAGCCACCCAAACCCAATACTCGCAACGCCAGCAAAGCTAAAGAGAATAATCGTGATCTTAAAACTCTCTTTCACCTGTTGCGTAAACTCGGCCTCTGGCACCACCAAAACCATCACCCAATCCAGTCCCTGGGCATCCTGAAGCCGATTTACCTGAAAATAGTGAGCCGTTTGGTTGAGCCGCAACCGGTGATGACCGAGCAGGATCGTCTCCGGGTTGAGCGCTTGCAATTGTTGGCTACTGTTCCGGATCAACTCATCTTGGCTTTCGACAGCTGGAATGCGCTTTACCTCACTCGTCTCCGAGATGGAAAAGGTTGGGGCATCAGTGGAACTGGCAATCAGATCACCACTCCGTTCCATCAAATAAACCGTTGTCGCCGTCTCATAATCAACCGAGGTGAGGGTTTGTAAAAACTGGTTGAGATTTTCAAGCGATAAGTCACTGCTTAAAATCCCCAGCAATTGTCCCTCAGTCGTCAATACGGGCAAACTAGCCGAAATGCCGAGGGTCTGCCGACTGTTAAACAAATAGATCGGACTCCACACGGCCTGACGCTCACGCCGCGCCGCTTGATACCAGGGCCGAGTCCGAGCGTCATAATTTTGCGTGTTGATGGCAGGCAACTGAACCCCATGAGCATCGGCACGATAGGTGTAATAGGGGCCTGCTTCAAACGGTTGATTTTGGCGCACAATCCATTGACCGGGCATCTGTTGACCCGCCAGCACTGTGCCGCCGGTCGCATTCGCAAAGTAAATAAAATCGAGTTCTTGAAAGCCATAACTTTGACTTAAAAAATGCCTCGCCATTTGGTCTGGATCAGTCCAATCGAGTTCCTGACTCAAGATGGCGACCCGATTACTTTCATTGATGCGATTAGGCAGCATTAAGCGCCGCTCAATTTCTTGCTGAGCATGATCGCCCATGTCTTCCATCAACCGTTGGGCTAAATCATCGATCGCTTTCTGACTGGTGCGCAGGGAGTAGTAGCCAATAAAGGCAATGGTGAGAATCGTTTGGATCAGAAAGGGAACCGTGATCACCCACAAGAGGGAAAAGCGAGTGAGGCGTCGATGAAAGGGAAAAGCACGCATAGAAAACCTGACAGTGGAGAAAGAGCCTGATTGTCTGGTTGCAGCCTTGAAGCGCTGAAAAGGGAAATGACAGCCGCAATACGTGACCTAATGAACCAGGCTAGAACCGCAATTCAATCACCGAAATTGCAGGTCTACTTGGCGCCATCGCCATCGTCAGCGGCTGAGCTCACTGCTTTCATACCGTGACTATTCAGGTTTACGACCGCTCAGCGTTCTGGCTGGCACGATGATCACCATCGCTGATTAGCGGCAACTAACTCAGTTTGCCCACATCGCAATTGGCTCTTTAACTTCTGGCCGATTAATATCGGCCTGACTACCCAGCCAGGGGATTAGGTCGCTCAAAGCGCATTTCGCGGCTTCACACTCTGCGGCCTCTTGCGGCGATCGCGCCAGTCCATCCCTCGCATAATGCATCTTGAAAAACGAGTAACGCGGCACCCTGTCAACTAATCAGAGTGCCGCGTTACTAAGGGATCTGCAACTAAATAAAGTACCCGTTCAATCCGGTTTCGACTTCGCTCAACCTACCAGTATCGAGAGTTG
>NZ_JACSWC010000371.1 GCF_016888165.1 Halomicronema sp. CCY15110
ACCGTGGGTATACCAGGAAGTTACAAAAGTGGTACCGGTCAGCCAGCCCCCAATCGCCATGTAGGCGCAGGGGAACAACAACAGACCAGACCAGCCGACGAAGACGAATCGGTCGCGCTTTAGCCAGTCGTCGAGGACGTCGAACCATCCTCGCTGGGCTTGCGCTCGTCCCATTGCTATGGTCATTTCAAACCCTCTTATCTATAGCTAGAAATCCAGCATGTCTAGCATGCAAGACTTTGCAGGTTTATTGCAAAGCTGCGATCGCATTAACGGAAACCCTGTACTCTGTGAAACGAGTCTCAGCCCCGTCAATGCATCCTATTGAGAGCCACATAGAGCTCATAACTAGGAAATGCAGGTTTCTAATTATGATAGGGAGAGATCTAATTTTTTACAATCTGATACTTAAACTCTCAGAACATGACTGCATCAATTCAGACCAGTACCGATCGCGTTTTGAAATACTCCGTTCTGGGAGCCCGCCGCTTCAGCAACTATTGGTGGGCAACGATTGTGACCCTTGGAGCTACCGGTTTTTTCTTGGCTAGCTTGTCCAGTTACTTGCAAATTAATCTGTTGCCGTTTGCTGATCCCACTTCGCTGATTTTTATTCCTCAGGGCGTGGCCATGGGTTTCTACGGGATCGCTGGCATCACGCTCGCGAGCTATCTCTGGGTGATTATCGCCTTAGATGTCGGGGGCGGCTACAACGAGTTCAATAAAGAAACCAGTCAGGTGCGGATTTTTCGCGCAGGCTTTTTGGGAAAAAATCGGAAAATTGAAATTGAGTATCCTCTCGACAACGTGCAGGCGATTCGGGTGGATATTCGTGAAGGCTTGAATCCGAAGCGGGCGCTTTATCTGAGGGTAAAGGGTCGACCTGATATCCCCCTGACGCGGGTCGGTCAGCCTTTACCCTTGTCTGATTTAGAGAATCAGGGGGCAGAGCTCGCCCGGTTTTTGCAAGTGCCATTAGAAGGGCTATAGGCAAATGAGCCATTTAGTGCTGGGATAGCCAAGCGCATTGCTATCCCGGCTCGATGATAAGAAATTGGAAATTCGGCAATATGATGCAGCAACTGCGTAAATGGAGCTGGACGCTCTGCCTAGTCGTTATAGTCGTGGGCCTGACTGCCTGCACCAATACGGAAAATCCGAGTGCGACCGCCGAGTCGATGGACGAAGCCACGGCACTGGATGCCCCCGCAGAGGGGGCCACGGTGCCGACTGGGCTACCTGTTTTAACCGGTGTGGCGACCGTTGAAATGCAAATCAATGGCGGCACTGTCGTTATTGAGGTGGATGGTAACAGTGCACCGATCACGGCAGGTAATTTCGTTGATCTGGTGCAGCGCGGCGTTTACGACGGCGTATCTTTCCATCGGGTGGTCAAAACACCGGAACCCTTTGTTGTGCAGGGCGGCGATCCCCAGAGCAAAGATCCCTCGGTATCGCCTCAGATGTTGGGCACTGGCAGCTTTGTCGACCCTGACACCAATGAGCCCCGGTACATTCCGTTGGAAATTCAGCCCAGCGGTGCTGACACGCCTATCTACAGCCGGACCTTTGATGAGGCTCGGATCAGTGAGCCCCCAGCGTTGACTCATATGCGGGGAGCGGTGGCGATGGCGCGATCGCAACTGCCTGATTCAGCGTCGGCACAGTTTTACTTTGCGCTGGCTGATCTCCCCTTTTTGGATGGTAGCTACGCGGTGTTTGGTTACGTCACCGAAGGCATGGATGTCGTTGATAGCGTCGAACAGGGCGACATCGTCGACTCGGCAACGGTGGTGTCAGGAATTGAAAATCTCCAGCAGCCTGAATAGAAACTTTCAATGTCGGTGGTCGTGACGGGCATCGGTTTGGTGTCGGCGCTGGGGGCAAATGCCGGTCAAACTTGGCAACGTTTGCTCAGCGGCGAAAGTGCGATCGCTTTGCGGCAGCCGTTTTCTGACCTGGGGCCACGACCGCTCGCCATGCTCGGCAAGCAGTCCGCAGATTTAGACCCGCTGTTAATCACGGCGGCTCAAGCGGCAATTCAAGATGCGGGGTTGCCCGGTAAGTTGTCTGACTGTGGTGTCGTCATTGGCAGCAGTCGGGGCCACCAGGCGCAGTGGGAAAGGTTTCTGACCACTGGCATGATTGAGGGTTGGGAGTCCAGCTTGCCCCACATGGGGGCGATCGCGGTAGCGCGGCAACTGGGATCTCAAGGCCCGGTGCTGTCGCCCATGGCGGCCTGCGCCACGGGGGTGTGGGCGATCGCCCAGGGGGCGGACTTAATTCGCTCAGGACAATGCGATCGCGTCCTCGTCGGGGCCGGAGAAGCCGCCATTACGCCGTTAACGTTGGCCGGATTTGCACAAATGCGGGCCATGGCCACGACGGGTTGCTACCCCTTTGACCAGCGGCGCGAGGGCTTAGTGCTGGGGGAGGGGGCGGCGGTGCTGCTGCTGGAATCAGCCGCCGCTGCCCGCGATCGCTCAGCTCATATCTATGCCCGCCTGTTAGGGGCCGGTCTCACCGCTGACGCCAATCATGTCAGTGCGCCGGATGTGGCCAGTCACCAAGGTGGATTGGCCGCGATCCGGGTTTGCCTAGAACGCAGTCAGCTAACGCCGGATGCGGTGGATCTCATCCACGCCCACGGCACCAGCACGCGGTTGAATGATGCCTATGAGGGCGAGTTGATCCAGACCATTTTTCCGCCCTCGGTTTGGGTGACGGGGACCAAAGGCGCAACGGGGCATACCTTGGGCGCATCGGGCGCGATCGGCGCAGTGATGTGTGTACTGGCGCTACAGCAACAAACGGTGCCGCCTTGTGTGGGTCTGAGCAAACCCGCATTTGAGCTGCGGTTGCCTCAGACAGCGGTGCGAACGTCACTGACCACAGCCCTCTGCTTCAGTTTTGGCTTTGGCGGGCAAAATGCGGTGATCGCGCTGAGTACGCCTTAACGGTGGGATCAAAGCAGGCCCAGTGACCCGCGCTAATTTTGGGTGACGGCTTCTGGCGATCGCAGCCAAATCGGGGAGAGCTTTTCGCTATAGTGATGCTTGCGCTGATTTGCACGTTCTCAAAGGTATTGCCGTGGCTGTTGCCGTCGAATCGCTGCTCAACACTGGTATCAACAAACCCGCTCGCTATTTGGGTAACGAACTCGGAGCGGTTCACAAGCCCTGGCACGAGGTCGATGTCCGTTGGGTGCTCACCTACCCCGAAGTCTATGAAGTGGGGGCGTCGAACCTGGGGCACATCATTCTTTACAGCATTTTGAATGCTCAGCCCCGGCAGCTGTGCGATCGCGCCTACTTGCCCGCCGCCGATCTCACCACCAAGCTGGCCGAGGCCGACCTGCCCCTGTTTGCGGTGGAATCGCGGCGATCGCTGCCCGACTTCGACATTTTGGGCTTTAGCCTCGCCTATGAGCTGGGGGCGACCAACATTCTGGAAATGCTGACCCTGGCCCGCGTGCCCCTGACGGCCAAAGAACGGGAGGCGGACGGCCCTTGGAACGTGGAGACGGGCAGTTGGCCGCTCATTTTCGCCGGGGGACAGACCGCAACCTCTAATCCCGAGCCCTACGCGGAATTCCTGGATTTTGTGGCGATGGGCGATGGCGAGGAACTGCTGCCCGAAATCGGCCTCATTATCGAAGAGGGCAAGGCGGCTGGTCTTTCCCGCAAGGAATTGCTGCTGGATCTCGCCCAGGTGCCTGGGGTTTACGTGCCCCGGTTCTACGACATGGTGGCAGATGGCTCGGTGCATCCCAATCGGCCCGATGTGCCTGTCCGAGTGCTGCGACGGGTCGCCACGCCGATGCCTCATTACGCGATCGGGTTGGTGCCTTATGTGGAAACCGTGCACGATCGCCTGACGGTGGAAATTCGTCGCGGCTGTACGCGCGGCTGTCGCTTTTGCCAGCCGGGGATGCTCACTCGCCCGGCTCGTGATGTGGATACCACCGAAGTGGTGGACGCGATCGAAAAAGGGATGCGGGCGACCGGCTATAACGAGTTTTCGCTATTGTCCTTGAGCTGCTCCGACTATCTGGCACTCCCTGCTGTTGGGCTGGAAGTCAAAAATCGTCTGAAGGACGACAATATTTCCCTCTCATTGCCGAGCCAGCGGGTCGATCGCTTTGACGAAAATATCGCCAACATCCTCGGCGGGACGCGCCAAACCGGCCTGACCTTTGCCCCCGAAGCGGGCACCCAGCGCATGCGCGACATCATTAACAAAGGCTTGACCAACGAAGAACTGCTGCGCGGCGTAAAAACGGCCTATGAACAGGGGTGGGATCGGGTCAAGCTGTATTTCATGATTGGCCTACCAGGGGAAACCGATGCCGACGTGCTGGGCATTGCCGAAACGGTGCGCTGGCTGCAACAGGAATGCCGCCAACAAGGCCGTAAACCCCTGAAGGTGAATCTCACCATTTCCAATTTCACGCCCAAGCCGCATACGCCCTTCCAGTGGCACAGCGTTTCAACGAGCGAATTTTTGCGCAAGCAGAGACTGCTGGGGGATGAATTTCACCAGATGCGGGGCATTAAGTCTAATTTCACCGACGTGCGCATTTCCGCCATGGAAGATTTCGTCGGGCGGGGCGATCGCCGTCTCTCCGCCGTTGTTCGCCGCGCTTGGGAGCTAGGCGCGGGCATGGATTCTTGGTGGGAGAGTCTGAGTCGGGCCTTTGGGGCCTGGACGCAAGCGATCGACGAAGCGGGCCTGTCGTGGAAATATCGTCAGGTAGAGACGGGGGAATGGAACCTGATGGACACCCACGCGGCGGATCAGGCTAGCAATCTCGACAGTCCCCTCCCGTGGGATCACCTCGATACGGGCATTGACAAGCAGTGGCTCAAAGATGACCTCCAACGCGCTTTAGAAGCGGCTACGGTGCCGGACTGTTCCTTTGAAGGGTGCTCTCACTGCGGTATTTGTGGGCCAGACTTCGGCCATAACGTGGTCGTGCCGCCCCCCCCAATTCCTGAGTTCACTGGACATTTTCAGCCCAACAAAGACCGGGCGCAGCGGCTGCGCGTGTGGCTGGGTAAGCTGGGGGAATTATCCTTGCTCGGTCATCTCGATCTGGTACGACTGCTCGATCGCGCTGTGCGACGGGCGGCATTACCCGTGTCTTTTACCGGGGGCTACCATCCCGGACCGCGCATCTCTCCCGCCAATGCGTTGCCGTTAGGCGCGACCAGCACCGGTGAGATCATTGACTTTGAACTGACGCAACCCCTGGATTTAGAAGAGTTTCGGGCACGGTTGGCGGCGCAGTTGCCAGCCGATATGCCAATCTATGAGGTCGCCGACGTTGCGCTCAAGGATCCCTCAGCGACTAAATCGTTGGATCAAGCGGAATATGTCTTGGCCGTTGCCCTCGAAACAGAGGTGGATTCCCTGAATGCCCCCGACTGGCAGAGCTGGCTGGAGGACATTCTGCGCCACGAGGCGATCGCCTGGGAACACACCACCAAATCGGGCAAAAAGAAGCAAGTCAATTTGCGCGATCGCCTCTTTGAGTTGACGCTAGCTACCGCCGCCGAAGTAGCCCTCATGCCCGCCCGCATCCAAGGGAACAAAACGACGGCTCAAGCTATCATTCGATATAGAGGTAGCTGCCGTAATGACGGTACCCTGCTGCGTCCTGAGCATGTGGCTTACATGCTAGAACAGGCGGCAGGAGCGCCCATTCAGCTACTCCATGCCCATCGTTTGCGGCTCATTTTGCAGGCGGTCTCCATCGCTGCCTAAGGCCAATGAGAGGCGGTTTCCAGGTCAAGGAGTCACCGGAGACGGGCATTATTAACGTCATGCCGCGATCGCGGCGGTTTCGCCCATGCCATCTTTTGTCCAACTTTTTCTCACAGCGTGTTTACCACGGCTTGCTTGGGGGGGACTCCTGAGTGGCACTGTTCTGATTAGCAGCGGCCTCGGCAGTCGTGCGGTGGCCCAATCGCCAGCCCCGCCCCCGACTTCTGCAGCATTACCGGCTGAAGAGACGATGCTGCAACTCTTGATCGATATTCCGTCTAACTACGGCACTGATTTGGGCTTCTTGGATGAAGCTGCGGAAAGCTGGCCCATTGTATCCCAGGATTCGGTGTCGCTCTACCGGCCCACTTTGCCCAGCTTTTGGTGGAGTCGCGATCAATTACCGACCCTCTGGCGCGTCTCTAACGATACGACCGTGCGAGTGGAAGGGTATCGTTTGATCCGAGGATGGACGGCATTTTTCAGTCAAACTGCCGCCGCCCCTGTCATCGACGTGCAGGTGGATCCGCAATATTGGAACCGATTTAACGACTTTCAGCAATTTGCGGTATTGCGGCAACTTGGCACCGCTGGCATGAACTACGGGCACCACGTCAGAATCTATAACTCGATTGACTTGGCGGGAATCTATGCCTGTGACTTTAGCGATATTCCGGGCATTGGTGACACACCGACCCTGGAAGTGCCGCCATCTCAACTCCGGGATGTGAATTGTTCAGCCGAAGTCGGGGCGTTGGTAAACTATGCAATTCCTAATTTTGGCGACGACCTATTCGCGCCCCCGTAATTGCTGCCATAGCTGGTTGTAGTTAGCGATCGCGGCCTCCTCTAGCGGCTCCACAAATTCACTGTTTTGTAGTTGTTGGGGGGTGGGCATCACCGTGTTCGCCGCTAACTCAAAGTCGAAATCCACAGGTTGATCGGCTAATAATAGGGGCGACAGTCCCTGGGCTAATAAACTTAAAGACGTCACCACTTCGGGTTGCCACCAATAGCTGAGCCACGCTTGATCAACGTCAGAAAGCGGGGTGACATCCGGCGTTGTCGCCTGCAAATTGGGTTTAGTCCAAACATCTGCCGATAGCAGCGTGCCTGGTTCGGGGGCAACGGCTTGTAAATAGCGATAGCGCGACAGCAACAGCTGAATATCGCCCGACCACCCCACGGCTAAAGGCACGTCACCGATCACGAGCGACTGCAAATAGGTCGTAGTGTCATAGGCTTTGACCTGGGTGCGTAAGGTCTCCAGGGCCGACACCACATCGGCATGGCTGGCGGGGGCAGGATCATTCACGGAATGGTTGAACGCCTTGAGCATAAGCCCCAGCACCAGGCGCGGATGATCAGGCAAAATGATGCGCTCTTGGAGCTCTGGCCGCAAGAGATCAGCCCACGTCGCGGGCTCCCAGCCCAACGGCTGAAAAAAGCGACGGTCATACACCACCATGAGGTGGTTCCAACGGTAGGGCGTGCCCCACGTCGAGCCAGTCTCTGACAACAATCCTTGTGGATTACGCTGGAGTAAACGCGGCCAAATATCCGGCAGCGACTCCCATCCCGTCAAGGCGTCAGCATTGTCCAGCGGCCTAATGACCCCCTGTTGAATGGCCGGCCAGAGCCAATAATCACTGAGCAGTGCCCAGTCGACCCCCCGAGGCTGATTCCCCATCGTGGCTGACTGGGTGGTCTCTTGCCAAACCTGCAACTGCTGAAATAACGCCACCCCACTCTCTTGGGTTTTGAGACGGAGAGCGATCGCCTCCGATAGGCGGTTCTGCTGTATGTCTCGGAGCATTTGAGGCGACAACACCCCGGCAATGGCCGCTAATAACAACGTATTGTCTGAGCTACCTTGGCAAGCGGTCATAGGGGTCGCCAGAATGGCCATGAGCCCAATCAGCAAACTTCGTCGATCCATACAGTCCTAACCGTCATTCCAGAGAACGCAAAATCATGGCCAGTAGCTCTAGGCCAAAGTTCTACAAGCCTATCAAACCGATCGCCCTCACAGTTAATGGGGGAGGGTTGATCGGCTGCAGGCATGGGGGCCTGAAACGCTGTTGAGATCGGGCCGGATCAGGCGCACTCGCGCTGGACTGAGCTGAACGCCGCCGATTCAATCTCTGCTCTGGCTGCTGCTGCCGTGCCGCGATCGCCGATCAAGTCACCCCGAACTGTCTTACCGCGTACAATGACCGCCGTCAGTGCTAACCCCAATGCCTCACTCTGTGCTTCCCGTTCACTCATCAAAAGGGCTCAACCGCCCTAAAGACGGTAAAAACAACCTAAGGAAAAAAATGATATTTCCGCTCTGACAATTATCGCAGAATAACGCTATTTACTAACCGAAAAGCACTGAAAAACAGCGTCAAAATATCAAAATATCTGAATGCTAGAGGGCGATCGCCAGAGGCCATATTTTCCTGCATCATGCCCCATGCCGTAACCGCCTAATCACTTCAGGGTGGACACGATGACTATCGCCGATTTCACAGCGTTTTTGACTCAGTATCCTCAGTAGCATCTGACAGAGAATACCTTTAAGTCAGCCCCGAAATCCTTGAATCTAATAGAGTTTCAGTCAATACCAGCCAAGTCATCGCATTCACAGACCGACAATCCTGATCCATCAACGTCTTGAGCCTGACCGTTCGTGGATAATCAGCATGTCAATGGCCTGTGTCTTTATCTTTAAAAAGCAAGGAATCAGTCTCAAATTTGTGACCACTCAATTCATGCGATGTGCATTTTCCCAAAAAAGAGTTTACAAAAGAACACAGAACATCGATCGGTCCTGAGAGAGACCACTGTGCCTATTGCTAAAACCTGAAATTGACATGGAATATCTACAAACTTTAAATCCCTCTATAAAAATAGGGAATTGAAAAATACTGGCTATACGATGTGGATAATTCTATTCAGAGCTTTAGCGTCATATGCAACCAATCGAGTCACAGGTCACTTTGCTGACCCAGAAAGTTGACGCACTTCATCAGCTAATTGATCAAATCAATTATCGAGTCACAGAGATTTTGTCCTCTTCTCAGTCTCGCTCAGAAGCAGGTGTACTGCTCGATGATCGTTCTGCCACCTCAATGCCGCCAGTGGGTCACATCCACCGAGGCGAAGCCTTGCTCATGCATAAAGACATCCTGATGGATTCGGTCTATTTAGAATCTGATCGCACCAGCGAAGAAAGTACCGTATCACCGGAAATTCAAATTCAGCGGTTGACGGCTCAGCTCACCGCTGCCTATAACCGCATCGCCACTCTCGAAGAGCAGTTGTTGGCCAGCCGGGTGCATCACTAAACGGCGCAAACGCCTATGCAAATCAAGCCCCATAGCTAAAGCCCCGCCCAGCAGCAAGCTGCCGCTGAGCAAGTAGTATTCCTGACGGTTGAGCAATTCGGATCCGGCGTCGCAGTCCTCGCGATCGCATACAAGATTATCCTTGAGATGCCCCGCAAGCAGCCGGGCACCTGCTGGCAATCGCTCCACTTCGTTTCTCGCTTGGCGATCAAGCGCTAGGCTTTCGTGCAATCCAATATTTGCTAAAAAAGTGAATCTCCGTGTCAATCTCCGTGAAGCCCGATTGAGTCAGGCGATCGCTCAAATTGTCATGGGTGTAATCCCGATAAAACGGTTCGTGGAATAGCTCTGGAAAGTTGATCATCATCGGTTCTAGCTCCGGCGTATCAACCATCTGGATGGAATCGCAAATGATGAACGTGCCCCCTGGCTGAGTCACGCGATAAGCCTCATCAATCACCTGTTGCCGCACAGGTCCCGGTAACTCATGGAACAAGAAAACACACACCAGCGCATCAAAAAAGTCGTCACGGTAAGGCATATCTTCCGCCTGTCCCTGGACGAGTTGCGGCAGCGTACCGGGGGCTTCCGACAACAGCTGGTTGGCTTTGCGCAAATAGGCTGGCGATAGGTCAATCCCAAAGAGAGACACATCAGGGCAGACCGCGCGCACCATATTGAGCGTGCGAGCTGTCCCACAGGCCACATCTAGCACCTTGGGAAGCCGCCGATTAGCCGACGACTTATCGGCGACCTGAGTAGAGGTCACATCACCCGATAAGGCGGCTTTAAGCGGTTTCAAAATTCGTCGTCGCATGGGGTCTGCCGTGCCACCAAACAGCAGCTCAACCTGAGTGTCGTATAGATTGGCTGAGAGGTCGCTCAAATAGCCATTGGTTTGGTTATGAAAATTACGGCGGTAATAGCTGGGATAAAGAGTTGGGTCAATGTCTGAGTCAAACGCCGCAGTATCTGAAGATTCCATGCGATCCCAAAGGCCAGGGAGATCGAACCAGATCGCCGGATAATACTCGAAAAAATCCTGCCATGGATTATCGAACAACAAAGACTTGTCATAGAGGCCCGCTTCGGCATCTTGCCAATCAGTGTCGAGCAAGACTTGGCGGCGACGAGACACTTCGTCTAAAAATTCGGGCGTGATTGATTTCAATTCAAACTTGATACTGGGGCGCAGCCATGTCCGCAACTGAGTTGCGATCGCTTTATGACCCAGGCCAAAGTAGTTTTTACCATCTTGGAAGGCTTGATAAGCCAGCTTCGTTAAAGTGTCAGGCATTGCAAGTAACGCAGGAGTGGAATTCGAAAAATTGACAATTATTATGAATTGTAACGAATACCTCTTGCCGCTACCGAGATAGAAAGTATTTTTGCCCAAAAAAGAAAAAGCCGCCCGAAGGCGGCTTTTTAACCACAGATTCACAGAGGGAGTTGAACGCGCTGCTCAGGTCTAGCTGGCGACCTTAGCAATCGTAGTAGAGAGCCAACTCGTAAGGGTGAGGCCGTAACCGCATAGGGTTAACTTCGTTATCGAGCTTGTACTCAATCCAGTTTTGGATGAAATCTTCAGTAAAGACACCGCCTGAAATCAAAAACTCGTGATCTTCTTCCAGCGCCTTCAGCGCATCCAACAAAGACCCCGGCGTCGAAGGAATCTTCGCTAACTCTTCCGGGCTCAGGTCGTAGATGTCCACATCCAACGGATCACCGGGATCAATCTGATTCTTGATCCCATCAATGCCCGCACAGAGCATGGCAGCGAAGGCCAAGTAGGGGTTAGAGGTTGCATCTGGGCAGCGGAATTCTAGACGCTTCGCCTTCGGATTGTCACCCGACAGCGGAATCCGCACCGACGCGGAGCGGTTGCCCTGGGAGTACGCCAGGTTCACCGGTGCCTCAAAACCAGGCACCAAGCGCTTGTAAGAGTTGGTCGTCGGGTTGGTAAGGGCCAACAGTGCCGGAGCGTGCTTCAGAATGCCGCCGATGTACCACAGGGCCGTCTGACTCAGGCCCGCATACTTGTCGCCTGCCATCATGGGCTGTCCATCTTTCCAGATGGACTGGTGGGTGTGCATACCAGAGCCGTTGTCGTTAAACAAAGGCTTGGGCATAAAGGTGACGGTTTTACCGTACTTCTTAGCCACGTTCTTGATGCAGTACTTGTAAATCATTAACCAGTCAGCGGCCTGAATCAGCTCACCAAACTTGATCCCGAGTTCGCACTGACCACCGGTAGCAACCTCGTGGTGATGCTTCTCAATCGGCACGCCTAGGCTGGCCATCGTCAAAAGCATTTCGCTACGCATGTCTTGCGAAGTATCGGTCGGCGCAACGGGAAAGTAACCTTCTTTGTAGCGAGGTTTGTAAGCCAGGTTGCCGCCTTCTTCTTCGCGACCAGTGTTCCAGCGACCTTCCACGCTATCCACGTAGTAATAAGCAGAGTGCTCGTTTTGATCAAAACGAACGTCATCAAAAATGAAGAACTCAGCTTCTGGGCCAAAAAATGCAGTATCACCAATGCCACTCGACTTCAAATAGTCAAGGGCTTTCGTTGCCACCGCTCGAGGACACCGCTCGTACAACGCCCCAGTTCGCGGCTCCTTAATGGTGCAAATCATGCTCAAGGTTGGTTCCGCGTAGAAGGGATCGATCCAAGCCGTGTCTGGATCGGGCACCATCATCATGTCGGATTCGTTAATGGCCTTCCAACCCCGAATACTGGAACCATCGAAAGCAACACCATCAGTAAAACTGTCAGCATCAATCTGGCTGACGTGTAGGGTCAAGTGCTGCCAAATGCCCGGCAAATCGATGAATTTCAGATCGACTAATTGGATATTTTCATCCTGAATCTTTTTCAAGATGTCTTCAGCGGTCGCCATGTATTACTCCTTATTCTGTCCAAGTCCGCAAGGCAACTCGTATTTATTGGCTAGTACAGTAGACACCACGTTCAAGAAGTGACAAGGACTGCTGATCTCAAGAATGCAGTCGCTGTTGATCCTCTCAATGGTCAATGCACTTAAATTTTCAAGATGTCCGCGAACCGATTCTTAAAGTTATCTGATTCATCCTATGGATAGGGATTCGCGTCTTTTGTATCAGTTTTTACGAAAGCTCAAACCCGTTGTGCAGCCGACCATCCAATTCAGGACTCAGCCTGTCATCGGCTAGCAAATGGCGCACATTGGAGCAGCAAGATCGCTAGGACAAGCCTTGACAGCAATATTTTTGGATAAAACTCCCCTGGCTAGTGCGCGGCAACATGTTGCGAAACGTATCCGAATGTAACAATCAATGGGAGGTTTCTTTGTCTTTCTCATTGCAGTCACCTGTGCTCTCAGGTCGCGTGATAGACTGGCTTCTGGATTGCTCAAAAGTCGATGAGCCAAGCTTTTCGGTGATTTTTAGCTGAGTAGTTCAAGGGAAGTGATTCCCTGAAAATGCTGGTTTGAATTTGGCATTTTTTCTCATACGCGCGATCGCAATTCCGGTGCGACTGGGCTGGAATTTTTAAGACTGATTGGGAGAGGAACGTACATGCGGGATGCCGTAACGACATTAATCCGAAACTACGATTCGAGAGGCCGCTACTTGGATCAGCTGGCCCTCGATTCTCTGAAAGGCTATTTTGATACGGGCTTGGCGCGGGTGCAGGTGGCGACGATGATCAGCGGCAACGCGGCTGAAATTGTGAAGTCGGCCGCGAGTCAACTATTTGAGACGGTGCCGGAACTGATTCGTCCCGGTGGCAATGCCTATACCACCCGTCGCTATGCCGCCTGTCTGCGCGACATGGATTACTATCTGCGCTACAGCAGCTATGCCCTGGTGGCTGGCAACGACAACGTGCTGGATGAGCGGGTACTGCAAGGGCTGCGAGAAACTTACAATTCTCTAGGTGTGCCCATTGCCCCGACGGTGGTCGGCATTCAAATTATGAAGGATATGGTGAAAGCGAAGGCGGCAGCAGCGGGCATGGAAGACACTCGCTTTGTGGATCAGCCGTTTGACCACATTCTGCGCGAACTGAGTGAAGTGAGCGTTTGATCGGTAATTTTTTCTATTCCACTTGAGAAACTGGAATGTGGGGTGCCTAACGGTGCCCCTTTTTTTGTGCTGCTGATGGGAGTTGGACATGGTTTACGTTGCGGGGCTGGATTTTGGCACCTCTGGCGCGCGTCTAGTGGTCATGGATCAGGCTCAGCAGATTCTTGCCGAGGCGCGGGTCGGGTTTACTTCGACGGAGCGGTCGGGGGCTGACGTGTGGATACAAGCATTAGAGGCGTTGTTGAAGCAGGTGGAGCCGGGGGTGCGATCGCAGCTCTCGGCGATCGCGATCAACGGCACCTCGGCGACGGTCTTGCTCTGTGATGACCGGGGGCAGTCGGTAACCGAGCCCTTGCTATACAACGACGATCGCGGCCAAGCTTATTGCCCTCCGATAGCAGAAATCGCGCCTCCCGGCAGTCCCGCCCGCAGTGCCACCTCTAGCCTGGTGAAGCTGTTGTGGTGGCACGCGCATTTGTCGCCAGAGACGCGGCCACAAGCTCGATATTTTCTGCATCAGGCGGATTGGTTGGCAGCTCAACTACATGGCGATTTTGGGCGCAGCGACTATCACAATGCGTTGAAGCTGGGGTACGACGTGGGCACGTTGACTTACCCTGATTGGCTGTGGCAATTATTAGAAGCCGCCGGTGCAGAGCGCTGGCTGCCTCAGGTGCAGGCTCCGGGTACGTCGTTTGGACGGGTTACCGCAGCGGCCAGCGATCGCTACGGCCTCTCCCGCGACTGCATTGTGGTAGCGGGCACCACGGACAGTATTGCCGCCTTTTTGGCGAGCGGGGCGCAGGCTCCAGGCGATGCCGTCACGTCCCTCGGTTCGACCCTGGTGATCAAGCTCTTGAGCCACCAGCGGGTCGAAGACAGTCGCTATGGCATTTACAGTCACCGCTTAGGCGATTTGTGGCTGGTGGGAGGCGCGTCGAATACGGGGGGGGCGGTGTTGCGGCAGTACTTTACCGATGACGAATTGCAGATCTTAAGCCAGCAAATTGACGGCGATCGCCCTTCTAAACTGGACTACTATCCGCTGCCCCGTCCGGGAGAGCGTTTTCCCATCAATGACCCAAAACTGCCGCCGCGCTTGGCCCCGCGCCCCAGCGACCCAGCCGACTTTTTGCAGGGGCTGTTGGAAGGCATGGCCCGCATTGAAGCGCTGGGATACGAGCGACTCATCGCGTTAGGAGCCACGCCACCAACTCGCATTTTTACTGCGGGGGGCGGGGCGCAAAATTCCACCTGGGCCAAGATTCGTCAACGGTGGCTACCCGCCCCGGTCGTGACAGCAGGCTCCACAGAAGCCGCGATCGGGACGGCAAAATTAGCCCTGCAAGGCTTTGCCCACTCCCAAACAACGTCAGCGGAGAGTCAACTCAAACTGAGGTTGGGGCCAAAGTAAAGATCGACGCTGCGCAACCCCACCAACGATGGGTGGCCGCAATTTTCAGCAACGCGTTAGTAGGACAAGCACCCCCATACAAAAAGCCCCTCTGTTGACCTTGGAGCCAATAGAGGGGCGATCGCTCACAAGGAGCGAAAGGAAAAGTTGTCGGGCCACCCGCAGTGGCAGCCCCAAATGCGGGCCAGCTTAATCTAAGTCAAGCTGGTTGCCACGGCGATATTGCAGGTAAGCAGCCACAAACAAGCCACCCAACGTGACTGGGATGAGGCCTAACACAATTCCACTCAATAGAGGTTCAACCACGCCAAACGGCTCCTTACTAATGACAAGCAATCAGATTTTGGTGAGATTTTATTATCCCATCCCTGCCGAAAAGTACCCAGACCACAGCCCGAATCCCAGTCCACAGCTTAATTTTTCGCAACACAGAAACCTTAAAGGAAGCTGATTGTGCCTGCTTTCTGAGATATCTTTAAGCTATGTTAATAACGAAACGTAATTCTTCAGACGCTTTGGCTGATAACGCAATTAACCAGGATTTCTCTAAGTCACCGGCAGATGCTCAGCGCTGGCTGCTGTGGGCGGGCGTAGCGATCGCGTTCATATTGGCCGTGTTCTTCGTGGTGCGCCACGTCCAAGCTGCTGATCCTTACGTTCAAGAAGTTTTGGCGTTACAAGGCGATCGCGATCGCGGTCAAGAAATTTTTCAGATGAATTGCGCAGTTTGCCACGGGATGGAAGCCCACGGCGAAGTTGGCCCCAGTCTTTTGAGCGTTTCGGCCCGTAAATCGAAATCCAAATTGATTCAACAAGTAGTCAGCGGTAACACTCCGCCGATGCCTCAGTTTCAGCCCGAAGCCAAGGACATGGCAGACCTGTTGAAATATTTAGAACAGCTTTGATGTAGCCTCAACGGCTGCGCTGTCGGCAATTCATGAGTACGCTAAAAGGCCCGCGCAAAAATCAGGTGACTGTAGATTGAGTCTCGACTCCGCTCACCCTTCGAGCATTGAGCAAAATCGAGCCCCGATTAATCAAGTCCATTCTTTAGTATTTGTTTAACGTCAGCTCGGGTTAAGCCAAAACCGGTTACGTTCGCCTCTTGGTAGGGGCTAATGGGGTGGGTAAACCGCTGACCGACCCACCCCGTCCTGCGGACACCCCTCCATTGGAGGGGATTGAGGCTGCGGATAACTCTGAAAGTTCCTCTGCATCCTTTTTTATCCCGAACTCAGGTTATTTAACGTGCTTGGAAGATCCCCCGCCTTCATAGCTCTCAGGCCGGCGGATGAGGACGACGCTAGTTATATTCGCTGCCGAGCACATCGGATTGGGTATTCTCCGGCACAGGCCAGTCTTCGTTTTCGCCGCCGACAATGACCTGTTCAATCGCCACATAGTCATTACTGAACTGCTTCAGCGCATTGAGCAGCACATCCAGGGCCAATGCGTCCGAGGTGCCGAGGTCAAACCAGCAACGTGCCCAGAGCCCCTCATATTCCACGGCGCTCATGTTGTGCATCAGCGACACCAACGTGTCATCCGCTGGGGCATCGTCATAATGCATGTAGCTGATTTCGAGCCCGGTATCTTGCACTTGCAAGTTTTCGGCATTGAAGCCGCCGAGCTTGCCCAAGAAGAACCAGGAATTCAAAATCTCATCAATATATTGCTGCTCCATCGTGGAGGGCACAGTCCCAAACTGAATCCAAATCCAAAGATTGAAAAAGTCACACTCGCGAAATTGGATTTGCATACTAAGCTCTCACTTTTTCATCAACAGTAGGGGAGTGGTGCGCGGGAGGCACCCGTTTAAGGTTCGATCAACTGCAAGCTGCTGGGCAGTAAGGGGGCCACCCAGAGCCCTAACTCAGATTCTGAGTAGCGCGATCGCATCTGCTGCACGATCCCTGCCGCGGCGGCCTGGCTCGCGGTTAGGGTAAATAGGGTGGGGCCAGACCCCGACATCAAGGTGCCCAGCCCCCCGCAACTGGCTAGCGCCGCTTTCACCGCTTTGACCTCGGGGTGGGCAGGCAGCACGACTTTTTCCAGATCGTTATAGAGATGTTGGCCAATGGCGGGGCCATCTTGTTGGCCGATCGCCGCCATCATGGGGCTGGCATGGAGCTGATCTTGGCGTGTTGGGCCGACGGTGGCGACATCTAAATAGGTGTCGGCAAAGGCTTGGCGATAACTTTTATAGGCCCAGGGAGTGGAAACTGACAGCGCGGGCGCTTTGGCTAAGACCACATACAGCCCGTCCAAACCGTGCAGAGTATCGATTTGCTCACCCCGTCCGGTGGCGATCGCCGTGCCCCCGGCAATGCAAAAAGGAATGTCAGATCCGAGCTCGGCGGCCAGGGTTTGCAGTTCAATTTGGGTAAGGCCCAGTTGCCACAGCAGGTCTAGCCCCACGAGGACGGCGGCAGCATTGGTGGATCCCCCGGCGAGGCCAGCCCCGACCGGGATATTTTTCTCAATCGTAATTTCGACCCCACCCTGCTGCCCCATGATTTTTGGGAACCGCTGCTGGAGTAGCGCTGCCGCCTGATAAGCCAGGTTGGTGGCATCACTGGGCACCGCAGGATGATCGCACCGGAGGCGGATTTCATGGGGGAGAATGCGGCGCACGGTGACCCGGTCGGCCAACCCCACGCTTTGCATGACCATGACGAGTTCGTGGTAGCCGTCGGGGCGATCGCCCACCACCTCTAAATACAAGTTAATCTTGGCCGCGGCTGATAGGGAATAAGAATCCATAGCTCCTTCCGTAAACCAGGCCGCGCGTTCTGGCAGTTTCTCAATGCCAGAGCGGTGACCCTTAGGATGAATATCCTTCCTCAAGCATCTTATTACTCAACGCCACCCAATCGGTCACACTCAGGTCTTCGGCCCGCACATTCTCCGCAATCTCTAAGGTCGCTAGCAACGCCAAGAGCGGCGATCGCTCAATCAACGCCGATAAATTATTGCGCAACATTTTGCGCTTGCTGCCAAAGCCCAACTTCAGCAAACGTTCTAACAAATCGGGATCGGTCGCCACTTGGGGAAAGGGACGTGGCCGCAGACGAATCACTGCCGACATCACTTTGGGCGGCGGCTGAAAGGCCTTGGGCGGCACGGGACAAATAATTTCGCAGTCCGCCAGGTATTGCACTTTGACGGTCAAACTGCCGGTGGCTCTGGATCCCGGCGCGGCGCAGAGGCGATCGGCAATTTCTTGCTGCACCAGCAGCACAATTGAGTCAAACGGCTGCGGATTGGGGGCCGCGATCGTGCCCAGCAGTTTTTCCAGAATGGGGCCGGTAATGTAATACGGGATATTTGCGACGACTTTGTTAGGGAAATCCCCAGACATGGCAGCGGCAACTTGCGGCCAACCGAGTTGCAAAATATCCCCCTCAATCAATTGGAAGTTGGCGGCATCAGCAAATTGGGGGCGTAACCGGCGAGACAAATCGCGGTCAATCTCGATCGCTAGCAGCTCGGCGACCTGGGGCAACATCCGCTGGGTCAAAATCCCGGTGCCAGGGCCAATTTCGAGGATGCGATCGCTGGCTTGCAGTTCTGCCGCCGCAATGATGTTGGCCAGCACCGATTCGCTCTTCAACCAGTGCTGACCAAAACGTTTTCGGGTTTTTGCAGAAAAGGTCATGCTGCCGCTCAGATCCAGAATTAGTAGGGCTTTATCCTACCTTATGCCTGAAAGACAGCCCCCTGATGTGCCAGGCCGACGGCGGCGCTGCCTCCCTCACCCTCCTATACTGTGGAAGCACTACGAACGTCAGCTGAACAGGCTATCGATAAACTGCTCTGACCGAGCCAGCAGGTTCTCCAAGGAGTCCGCGTTTTCGCAAAGAAATGTCTCACAGACGACAAGTGTGGTGTAGTAAACAACATTTTCTGGGGCTGCTTGTTACAGTAAATACCCATCTTTAGGAACTGATCGCTTCTCGCCGTGTGTATCCGCTATGCAACAGAGCCATTCTCTTGATTTCAAGCTCGTTCAGCGGGTGTGTCTACTTCAGCAAGCCCTCGACCAAGCCTTAGAGTCCTTAGACGAACTGACCGCACAAGTCCAGGATAAGTACTGGATTGAGACTCAGCTCGCCAGCACTGAGAAGTACGCCAACGTTCAGCAGCAAGCGATTAATCATCTCAAGCAGCAGTTGACACAATTCACCGATATTCAGGATCACCTGTTAGGGGTGATGGGGTTTCGGTTGAATGAATTGATCGACCAGCAGCAGCAGGGATTTGACCAGCTCAATCTGCAATTTCAACAAAGCCACACAGAGTTGCAAACCTATCTGCAATACCTCACCCAGCAACAGCAAACCGGCTCACTGGCGGCTCAGGATACGAGCGCTCATTATCGGGCGCTGGCAGAAGAGGTGATGGTGGCGAGATCGATGGCGGTGCATTTGAGCCAGTATTTGGGACTGGCGAAGCAGCATCTGGGCCAGCTTAATGCCGAGTTGGCCAATCACCACCTCAATCTGAGCCAGATCATCCAGACCATTCAAGCGATGATTGCGGAACTGGGGAAGTTTGATCAACATGCGACTACTCGGGCGGCTCCGTCGTCCCCCTCACCCCCCGCCGTGGTGCCGGTAACAGAGGCGCGATCGCCGGTTGCCCTCCACACCCCGGAAACCCCGGATGTTGAGACGCTGCAAGGGACAGTGCGGCGACAAGAAGCGCGGATTCAAGAGCTACAAAGTGCTTTGGCCCAGCACGTCGCTCAGGAAACTCGACTACGCCAACGGTGCCAACAAGTTGCCGCCGAGCGCGATTATTACCGCCGACAGCTACAGCAACAACCTTTCTCCCTGACCGAACTCAGGCGTGAACAACCATCATCGGTTCCGGCCTCGCCATCATCTCAACCTTCGGCCAACAGCCCACTGCCAGTGCCTCCGCCTTTGCTCAAGCGATCGCAGCCGATTCAGCCCTTGCGATTGCCCGAAGAGTCGTGAGCCGAGCCCAGAACAAGCCGTCTTGATCGTGGCTCAAAAACCACTTTCAGCTCTGACCAACGGCTGGAGTTTTCGCGATCGTGGATCGGGATAATTTCGCTATCAACAACATGGGCACCGTTGCATTGACACCCGCAGCAGTCGCGTTCGGGGATATCCCGAGCCTGAATAATTGTCCTTAAAGTTGGCCCGTCCGCTCAGAGAGCGATCGCTGACCCTCACTCAACTGCCCTGAGCACCTTGGCGGGGCCACCCTTTACCGAAACCCCACGGTTCTCTCGTATCTGAGCGACCCAGATACCAGGACACTGGCAGGTTAGGATCACTCCAGTGACGGCTGTTGTTAATTCTGTGTGACCCATCATGAAACGACTCCATATCGCGATCGCCACCCACGATATTGCCGCCACCGTTCGAGACTACACCCAGCGCTTGAGGGCAGAACCAGTCGTCGTAGTGCCGGGAGAATATGCCCTGTGGCGCACCGAGACCCTGAATGTTTCCGTTCGCCAGGACTCCACTTGCGAACCGGGAGTGCTGCGACATCTCGGTTGGGAAGACGATGAAGCCCCTACATTGACCACCGACACCGACTGCAATGGCCTGCTGTGGGAGCACTTTGCCGCCCACCACCAAGCGGCAGAAATCCACGAAATTTGGCCTAATACCCACTATGTCGCCGAGTCTGCACTCTGATGTACTGCCTACCCCTCCGGCGCGGCAAACTGCTGGACAACATAGAGGAGAGAGGCGCTTTGGCCCTGGGGGGTGGGTAAACTAAGTCTGAATTTTTGCAAACTGGGACGAGGATACTTGCATGGCTTACGAAAACGAGTTGGCGATCGCGCAAAAAGCCGTCATAGCCGCCGCGCAACTTTGCGAAACGGTGCGTCGCGACATGGTGCCCGAAGCGATGGAAAAACAGGACAAAAGCCCCGTCACTGTCGCCGACTACGGCTCTCAAGCCATTATTTGTAAGGCGCTGAGCGAGGCGTTTCCCAATGATCCAGTCGTGGGTGAAGAAGACGCTGCTGAGTTGAAGCAGCCAGAGATGCGCGATCGCCTTCAGCAAGTCACCCAGTTCGTCGAGGGCGTGATTGGCACCGTCATGCCTGAGGACGTGACCCGGTGGATTGACCACGGCAACGGGGCGGCTGCCAAACGCTTTTGGACGCTTGACCCGATCGACGGCACCAAAGGATTTTTGCGCGGCGACCAGTATGCGATCGCCCTGGCGCTGATCGAAGACGGCGACCTGAAAGTCGGCATCCTGGGCTGTCCGGCGCTGGATCTGGGCCAGGGCACCACTGGCTTGCTCTTTACGGCTGTGCGCGGCGAGGGTACCTATATGCAACCCATCGCAGGCGGCGAAGCCCAGCAAGTCAAAGTCGTGCAACCCGGTGACAGCGCGCGGCTACGCTTTGTCGAGAGTGTGGAAGCCAGCCACGGCAACCAGTCCGAGCAAGAAGCGGTAGCCAAAGCCGTCGGCATCACCCAAGCCTCTGTGCGCATGGATAGCCAAGCCAAGTATGGGGCCGTCGCTGCCGGAGAAGCCGCCTTATACCTGCGCCTGCCATCGCCCAAATATCCCGACTATCGCGAAAAGATTTGGGATCATGCGGCGGGGGCGATCGTGGTGGAAGAAGCGGGGGGCAAGGTGACGGACATGTACGGTAAGCCGCTTGATTTTTACTCGGCGGCCAAGATGAACGATAACCGAGGGGTGGTTGTGAGCAACGGCATCATTCACACCGATGTGATGTCGGCTTTACAGACCGGCTAGGGATGGGCAAACAAATGACACCCCAGTTGAGGCGGGTGGATGAGTAAAGGAGGGGACGGTTCCCTATCGGAGTCACCAATATTTTAGGGAGCAGGTGAGGGAACCGTCCCCTGAATGCAGCATCATGGTCGAGGGCACTTACTGGGCCACAATGTCGGCTCGCGATCGCGGCATCACCTCATCATTCTTATCAAACTGGCTGCTAAACCCCGTCACCTCGATCCGTTGGCCCACGGTTAAATACTCCAATTCCTCAGGGGCAATGCCCGTCGTCTTGGCGATGTAAATTTGAATTTCACCCGTCTCATCCCGAATCCACAGGCGATCGCCATAGGGCGCGTCGGCCTTGAGCGGTTGGCTAATCTGCCCCCGCACCGTCACCATCTGACCATCCAACACTTGGCCCGCCTGCGCCGTTGAAGTCACCCGTGGCGAAATCGGTAACAGTGGTCGCCGACTGCGAACCCAATCCGTTAAGCGCAACATTTGCTGACCGTGACCATCATTGATCAGTTCACCCGTCACCTGGATTATGTCGCCTACCCGTAGCGATAAAGGCTCCTGCGTGGTTACGTAAATACCGCCTGTCACATCTTGCAGGGCAAAGCCCGCGTCCAGATTGGCGGACTCAAATGCGCCGCTGGGCACTGTGACCCGGCCCGTCACCGTCACCGCTGCCCCCTCGGGCAGATGACGGGCCGAATGAATAAAACAGGTTTGCGGAAAGGCGATCGCGCCATCGGGCATCGTCAGCCATACCGCTACGACTAGCAGCCCAGCCACCATCAGACGTTGTCCTGCTGTTGCCATCTCAACCAGTTGCTGTGCTGCCATGACTCACTCATGAGTAAACTCTGTGATCAGAATCACTGTATACCGAGGAGGCAGATCAGCCTGGCAGCGTTGAGAAAGTCCTTAACAATAAAACTGGCTGCGATGGAGCACGATTTCACCATGGCTGGGGAGGCTCGCGATCCAAGTCGTGGCCGATTCGGACAACAGCAGCTGGGCTTTGCGCAGTTGGGGACCGACAGGCGATTGGATTAACGTGACCCAATCGCCTCGGTGCGGGGCCAGTAAACAGTGAGGGGGTCGGTGTGGGCGATCGCTCTCTAGCTGCGGTTGCAGCACACAACCCGGAAATTTAGTCAGAGGAGACATGGCAGTCACCATCGAGTGGGGCGGGGCAGTCGTTGAGCGTTCCTGAAACGTGTCGAAGGATACAAAACGCTTGCTTGTATGCAACTTTACATCACAATGTCCCCCTCCACTGACGCCGGCCAACATTTGCTCACCAATCCTTATGGCAACATGCCTGCGGCCCTGTCCCACATCGCCGCCATTACTATCGTCATCCCCACCCCAGCCAGACCATTAATCGTGATAATGGAGGCGCTACTCATCCCGGATGCCATGTCTTCTACACCTACGCCCCGTCAAATTTTGGCCACGCTGCTGCCGCCCTTGCGCTTGGCGGCAGGCTATGCGAATCATATTCAAACCAAAATCGCCGCTCAGCCCGCCAAAGCTGGGCCGAATCAATTTTCCATGGCCCTCACCGATGCCGACCTGTCGGTGCAAACGTTTGTGGAAGTGGCGCTGCTCGGCACTTTTCCCGATATCCGCTTTTATGGCGAAGAGTTTGAACAGTCTTACAACACCAAATACTTTCGGGCGATTGACTTGGGGCCAGCGGGCGACTATCTGGTGACGCTGGATCCCATCGACGGCACGCTGTTCTATATGGATGGGTTCACCAACTACCAGATTATTTTGACCGTGCTCAATGCCGATGGATTTGAGGCGGTGCTGGCGGTGAGTCCGGCGGAAGATCAATATTTCTATGCCCTGCGCGGCCAAGGTACGCGAGTGGGTCACCTGGCCCAAGCTTTGGAAGACTGCGAACCGCTGAGCCTGCCGTCGAGTCAAACGGTGTTTTTGGGCACCCGTATGGCCCCGCTCAAGGCCCAACTGAGCGATCTCTACCCCGTCATCAATGTTTCTGAAGACTATTCTGCCGAACAGCAAATCCCCAATGTGAATGGCGTGCTCAAGGGGCAGCTTGGGGGCGTGATTTTGGCCGCCGGTAAATTTATTGACGGTGCGGCACTGGCATTTCTGGCGCAGGAAGCGGGCTGCATTGTGACCGACCACCAGGTCCAACCGCTGCCCCGCCTCGATGAATGTGAAAATTATGCGTGGCCGGGGGTGGCGATCGCCACCTCTCCCACCATGCACCATGACCTACTCCAAGCTCTCGAAGGCTTTCAAATTGCCCCGGTCTAGTTCATCCCGATCAGACTTAGCGATAAGCTAGAAAATGCATTGTTAAGGTTGCCCCATTGCCATGATTCATCTGAGTCAAAGTGCCATTCGTGAACTCAAACGCCTGGAGGCCAGGGATCCCTACGGCAGTGGTGTGGTGCGGTTAGCTGTGCTGCCAGGGGGCTGTTCGGGACTGGTGTATGACCTCCAGTTTCGCCAAGCGACCAAAGCTACCGATCAAGTGCTGAAAATTGAGTCGCTCAAATTTGTCATCGCCGCCGAGCATTTAGCCAGTTGTGACGGGCTCGCGATCGACTACTCCGAAGACTTGATGGGCGGCAACTTTCGCTTCACCAATCCCCTCGCACAGCAGATTTGTGGCTGTGGGGTGTCCTTTAGCTTAGACGCCGCCACGCCTGGAGATGCGATCGCTGATTGCACCCACGCCGAGGTTTCGCCATTTCCCACTGGCTCCCTGTAGCGCAACAAAAACCAGATGTCTAGTCCTGTGCGCCAGCCGTTCTCCAATTTTTTCCGACTGGGGACAAGGACGCAAGGGGGCGAACGGCATCCTTCACCCGATTAGGCAAGGGGTACAAGGGGATGATTGATTGATGCCGACCAGTATGAGTTGGGGGGAATCAACTGTGCTCAGTGAGTATCCGTATAGTGGCCGTAGCGTCTAGCGTGATGCAAGCCCGCAATTGTCGTGATGGGCAGGCTTATGAGTCTGTGGTAGCTTGACGCTTAAACCCGCTTACGCGATCGCTGAAATTCCCGTCTCCATGTCGTTTCTTCAAGGCTTTGTCATGTTTCTACCAAAGAGCCAATCGTCAATCGTGCTGAGCCTCACCTTGGGGCTATTAACCACTGCCGGGCTCTCCGCTGAAGCGCAGGTGCGCTCCGTCGATGACGTGGCCCCAGAGCCAGAAAGGTCAACTGAAGCGGCCGCTTTGACGACGGTCACCGAATCGTCCACCACAGTCCCCAGCAACGTCATAGAAGCCGCCAATCTTGTTGCCACTACAGATGTCGCACCAGCTGAAGCCAGTGACGCCGACGATGCGCTGGTAGCCCAGCAAACCGACGATGACACTACCGAGCGAATTAATTACGCATTTGGCCCTGGTGGCGCTATTGGCCTCACTGATGATGGCGAGACCGCGTTGGGA
The DNA here is from genome assembly GCF_016888165.1 of Halomicronema sp. CCY15110. Classification (GTDB taxonomy): domain Bacteria; phylum Cyanobacteriota; class Cyanobacteriia; order Phormidesmidales; family Phormidesmidaceae; genus Halomicronema. The sequence continues at coordinate 24,783 of NZ_JACSWC010000371.1, forward strand.
GAAGGGGGATTTGCGCTCGTGGGTCGCTTTTCGCTCACCGACAATCTTTCAGTGCATACAGCATCCGTCATTGGGAACAACTCATTGTTCACCGCAGCGCTGACTGGGGGCGCACCCATTCGCAATGCCGACGACGATCGCACGCTGGTCTTCCCATTTGCTGGGGCCGGAGTCTCGGTCGAAACAAATGAATTTGACGTCAATCCTTTTATCTCCGCCGGGGTCGATGTACCGATTATCGACAGGCTCACCGGCACCGCCCGCATCAACGCGAGCTTTGATCAAAATGGCACCGATGTCGGTGTGGTCTTGGGCGTCGGCTATGACATCTTTTCGCTGTTTTAGGCTCGCGAGGGGGCCATGGGCGATCGCTGCAGTCAACCAATCAACCAATACGGTTATGCGAGGCGATCGCCCCACAGGAGCGGTCCTACCCAAGCACTCCAAGACTCAACAAATTTGAGGGCGCGTGATGCAGCGGTCAGGAATTGGGAGGGCAACGCCCTATGGTTGATCAGGCAGTAGCGGAGCCATCATGGCCATCAACTCTGGAATGTCTTGATGAATCACCTTCCAGACTTTATCTGGATCGACATCGTCATATTGATGCGCCAGAATATTGCGCATTCCAATAATGTTCTTCCAGGGAATGGTGAAGTGCCGCTCACGAAAAGCAGCTGACAGTCGATTGGCAGCTTCGCCAATCACAATGATGTCATAGAGGACTGCGGCCTGAGTCCGCCGATCGGCGGCAAAGCTAGCTTGATCCATCCCCAAGGTGAAGCTCAATTTTTCCTGAGCCGCCTGTTGTATATCTTGGATAGATTGTTGATCACGCAACATAAATCGTTTTTGCCGAACCTAAAATCTCTTGACGCCGCAACCGATTATGGCTTTGCTCAATGGCTTTCTTTGTAATTACGTCAACGTCTCTACCACAGAGCGCTTCCAGCTCATGTTTGATTTGCACACGGTCCAATAAACTCTTAGTTTTACCCGGAAAATATGAAATCAAAATATCAATGTCGCTGCTAGCCGAGAAATCATCGCGCAGAACCGAGCCAAACAGCAACAGTTCAGCGATATCCCACCGCTGACAAAAAGCCTCTAACTCAGCGGGGGTGATGCTTAAGCGCTGATAAATGTTGACTGGAGACGTCGAAGGATGCATCTTGCCATGGAAGGATTTGCCCCCTAATTGTATCGCTGTAGTCAGAAGGGGCGATCGCCCCACAGGAGCAGCTCCGCCAGCGCAGTGACATGCTTCAGCAATCTGAGCTATGCAGCTTGGGGCAGAGCGATTTTAGAGCGGCTCAGATACAACTAAAGGTTCAATGTCAGTCAACAACTGCGGCAGGTCTCTCTGAATGACTCCCCAAACGTCATCGAGATCAACCTCATCGTAGTCGTGAGTGATCACATCCCGCATTCCAGCCATTTTCTTCCAGGGAATTTCAGGATGTTGTAAACGAAACCCGTTGGAAAGCCGTTTCGTGGCCTCACCGATAATCATAATCCGGCGCAAAATGGCATCTTGCTTTTCAACATTGGCAGTCAGCGCATCAAAATCTTGACCTGCCGCATATTGCAAGATGAGCTTAATGGCCTCAAGGATATCCACCAAAGCTTCCTGGTCACGCGACATAGACAACCTGTGCGGCATCCAAAATATGGCGGCGGCGGAGCCAGTTGCGGCTTTGAGCGATCGCTTTTTTACTCACCAGATCCACCTGACGATGCAGCAACGTCTCTAACTCCTCCTTCATCTGGATTTTTTCAAATAACCCTCGTTGAGCTGTGGGTAGATACGTCACCAGCACATCAACGTCGCTATTTTCCGAAAAGTCGTCCCGCAAAACCGAGCCAAACAGCGATAGCTCTGCCACTTGCCACCGCTGACAAAAGGCTGATAAATCAGCGGGGGTGATCCCTAAGCGCTGATAAATGCTGGCTGATTGAGATGTGGAAGGATGCATTTAGCCATAGAACAACCCGTCTTCTAATTGTATCGCTGTAGTCAGGAGGGACGATCGCCCGACAGAAGCAGCTCCGCCAGCGCAGCGCCATACTTCAAGCCATGTTGAAAGCGTGATGATAATGAGCCCTGCAAACGTGGCCCTCCCAAGGTTTGAGGTGACGGCCCCCTCAGCCTTTTAAGCGATCGCACAAATGGTCGCCCACCCGCAAGGCATTCGCCATGATGGTTAGCGCTGGCCCAACGGCGGGACAAGAGGGGAAAAAGCTGCCATCGACGACGTACAGATTGTCAATATCGTGGGTGCGGCAGTGAGTATCGAGCACCGAAGTCGCCGGATCGGTGCCCATGCGGCAGGTGCCGAGCTGATAGCCCACCACGCTAATCGGCGCTTCGCCTCGGGGAAAGATGGAGTTACTTTTGACGGTATCGGTCGTCAGTTCAACTCGCTTCAGCACCTCAATCCACTGATACACGAGGCGATCGTGGGCCTCAAAGTTATTCGGTTCAAACTCAAACCGGAGTTTGCCCTTTTGCCGCTGCACCCGATTGTTGGGGTCCGGCAACATGCCCGTTTGCGCCCACCAGCCAATGGAGTTGATCGCCAAGCCCTTGAGGCGGGCTCCCGGTAAGATTTGGGCCAATACCGATAGCAATGGCGGTGATTCAGCAAAGATGACGTCCTGCAGCAGGCCGCCACTGTTTTCAATATGGCCCATCGGGTATTCGTAGTCACGGTTGCCCCAATAAAAGTCGTTCACGCTGACAGTCCGAGGAAATTCTCCCGAGTTTGTGACGGCGGCTTTTTCGACGATGACGGTGAGCTTTTGCTTCATCAGGTGGCGGCCCACCAAGTCAGAGCTGTTGGCCAGTCCTTGGGGATGGCGATCGTTGGCCGAATCGAGCAGCAGGATGGCCGAGTTCACCGCCCCGCAGGCCAGCACAACAATATCGGCGCTGAAAATAATGGTCTGGCTGCCCACCTCGGCTTGCACGCCTTTGATCGCCTTACCCGACGGATCGGTATGCAGGGCGACGACTTGGGCTGATGTTTTGAGGGTGACGTTGTCATGCTTTAGCGCCAACTCAATGCCAAACACTTCAGAGTCACCAGTCGGATCATCGTCCTGACGGGTGAGGCTGAGGGGCAATGGGGTCGGATTCAACCCCTGATGGCTCAGCCCTTTGATAATGGGCTGCATCAGCAGCTCGTGCTCGATCGCGGGAAACGGATACCCATCACTGTGCTCCGGTTCTGTAGGATCTCCTTGGGTGTCGCCATGTACCTGATAAAGCTGCTCGGCGGCAGTGTAATACGGCTCCAAGTCAGCGTACTGAAAGGGCCACTCCGGGGCGATGCCCTCTTGGTGGGGCACGGCGGTAAAGTCGCGATCGCGCATTCGCATCAGGGTCGCCGAGTAGACCTTGGTATTGCCCCCCACCGCGTAGTTGGTCTGCGGCGAAAACGGCTCGCCCTCCTGGTCGTACCACTGCTCTGGCGCGTGATATCGCTCCTTTTTGAACACGTCCACATCAGCGCGATTTTGCTCTGACAGGGCCATGCGATCGCCCCGCTCCAAAATCAAAATCCGCTTGCCCGTCGGGGCTAGCTTTTGCGCCAGCGTACCGCCCCCGGCCCCCGTGCCCACAATGATGATGTCGTAATGCTGGTCATCAATAATCATAGATATCGTCTCGATACGTTGCCGATGCAATGCCAGAAACCGTAGGGTGCGTTAAAGCGTCAGCACAACGCACCGTCCCCAATCATCGCCAGACATAAATCAAAATGAACAGAATAATCCAGATGACATCAACGAAGTGCCAGAAAATGGACGTGGCATTGACGCCATATTCCCCCCCCGCGTAATTATTGGGGATGAACGATCGCCCCAGCATGACGCCCTGCAACAACACCCCCGTCAGCACGTGCAGCCCGTGGAAGCCCGTCAACAGATAAAACGTGCCGCCAAACAATCCATCCTTAAAGCCAAACGGCAGGTGCAGCCATTCCACCGCCTGCCCAAACAGAAAGAAACTGCCCATGGCCATGGTCAGCAACCAGAAAATGCGGAAGCCCCACAGATTTTCTTTGTGCAAAAAGCGCTCGGCAAAGTAAATCACAAAACTGCTGGACACCAACACAATCGTATTGATGAGTGGCTCCCGCACTTCCAGCCCCTCAAAGCCCGCCGGATACCACTCTGCTGACGACAGTTTGTAGACGATGTAGCCGACAAAAAAGCTCAGAAAAATCACGCTCTCCGACAGCAAGAAGACAATAAAGCCAAACATGCGATTGTCTTCTTCTTCATGCTCGCCCGCGTGAACGGTGGCCACTTCCAGTGATTGATCAACGTTAGTTGTGCTCACGGGGTCACTCCTTCTCAGATGCGTTTGCAACCAGCGGTTCGTCGCTGCCATAGCCATAGGGCCGCGACACCACCACAGGAATTTCGTCAAAGTTTTCATGGGGCGGCGGCGAAGACACCATCCACTCCAGCCCGATCGCCCGCCAGGGATTGTCCCCCGCTTCTGGCCCCCGCGCCCAAGAGCTCAGCATATTGAGCAAAAAGGGCAGCGTCGAGACTCCGAGCAAAAATCCCCCCAGACTCGCCAGCACATTCCAAAAGGCAAACTCCGGGTCATAGGAAGCCACCCGTCGGGGCATCCCCATCAAACCCGCCGGGTGCATGGGGAAAAAGTTCAGATTCGCACCGATAAAAGTCAGGACAAAGTGCAACTTGCCCAACCCTTCGTAATACATGCGCCCCGTCATCTTGGGGAACCAGTGGTAAATGGCGGCGTAAAAGCCCATCACCACCGCTCCGTAAATCACGTAATGAAAATGGCCCACCACAAAGTAGGTGTTGTTCACGTGAATATCAAACGGGGCCGACGCCAGCATGATGCCGGTAATGCCCGCAAACACCCACATAATCAAGCCGCCCAGGGCAAAGAGCATCGGCGTATTCAGGCGAATCTTACCGCCCCACACCGTCGCCACCCAGGCAAACACTTTGATCCCCGTCGGCACGGAAATGGTCATCGTGGAGAACATGAACAGCATCCGCATCCAGCCGGGGGTACCGCTGGCAAACATATGGTGTACCCAGACAATGCCGCTGAGCCCCGTAATCACCAACGACGACACCGCGACCACCGGGTAGCCGAATAGCGGCTTCCGCGAGTAGACGGGAAAGATTTCCGAGAACACCCCAAAAATTGGCAGGATAATCACATACACCGCTGGGTGCGAATAGAACCAGAAAAAGTGCTGATACAGCACCGGGTCGCCGCCCAGTTCTGGGTTGAAAAAGCTGGTGCCCACCGTCAGGTCAAACAGCAGCATCACCGCCCCCGCCGTCAACGCCGGAAGCCCAAACAGCTGAATCAACTGCGCCGCTAACACCGTCCAGCAAAAGACGGGCATTTTGAACCAGCCCATGCCCGGTGCCCGCATCCGAAAAATGGTGGTGACGATATTGACCGCCCCCATGATGGAGGAAATGCCCGACAGGGCTACCGCCAAAATCCACATAGACTGACCGTTGATCAGGTTACCCGTGGGGTTTTGCAGGCTCACCGGCGGATAGGCCCACCAGCCAGACTGCGACGGGCCACCGGGGATGAAGAAGCTCGCGGTGAGAATGACGCCAAAGACTGGCACCAGCCAAAACGCCGCCGCATTCAACCGGGGAAAGGCCATGTCGCGGGCACCAATCATCAGCGGCACCAGATAATTCGCCAGCCCGTTCAGCATAGGAAACGTCCACATGAACAGCATCAACGTGCCGTGCATAGTGAACAGGCCGTTGTAGACGGTGCGATCGACCAAATCCGCTTCGGGGGTCAGCAACTCGCCCCGCATCACCATCGCCAGTAAGCCCGCAAATAGGAAGAAAACGAACGCGGTGACGATGTATTGGATGCCAATCACTTTGTGATCGGTGCTGAAGGTGAAAAAGCGCTTCCAGTTATCTGGCGCACCGGGTTGAGGCTGCAGACTTGGCTGTAGCGCCTCTAAAGATGCGTTACTCATAAGATTCCTCGTCTGAACTGGCGTAATTTACGACGGGCGGAGCCGCTGGCTCAACCGTGGCCCAACCCTGGCTGTTGGGGTTTTCGCGCGATCGCTGAAATTCGCGATAGGCCCGATTTTGCGCCGGGGTGGGGGACTGGGCCGCCGCCATGGCTAGCCAATCTTGGTACGCGGCTGCAGATTCCACCACGACCGTCGACTGGTTCGCCGCGAAATAAGTGCCGCTGTAATCGGAGTCGCGCACCCGATAGCGCCCCTCACGAATGGGGGTAAATTCAAAATCGATCTCGCGCCCCGGAATGATGTCCTGCTTGATGCGAAAGGCCGGGACAAAAAAGCCGTGCAGCACATCTTCCGACGTCAGCTTGAGGTTAGCGCGCTGGTTGACCGGCAAATGGAGTTCGGTGCTGCTGACCGCTTGCTCAGGGTAGTAAAATTCCCAGGCCCACTGCCGCGCCCGCACTTCAATCGGGTCGGTTTTAACCACCTCAGCGGTCATGGGAGCCGCATTGGCCGTCGCCATGCCTAGCGATTTGGGGCCAATGTCGCCCAAAATTTCCATGCGGTCATAGGTCTGATAGCTCGCAAAGGCAATGCCGACAATCACGATGGAGGGGATAACCGTCCAGATGACTTCCAGCTTCAAATTCCCTTCGATGGGGGGGCCATCGCTGGTGTCGTATTTGGGTGACCGCTGAAAAATCATGGAGTAAACCAGGGTGCCCACCACGCCAAAAAAGATCAGGCTGCCGACGGTGGTCATGAGACAAAACAGATCGTCCACCAATATGGACTCGGCGGAGGCTTGGGGCGGCACCCACCGATAAGACTGCTGACCAATCCAAATACTGAGCACGGTATCAGCGATCGCTAACCCAATGACGACCAGAATCCAACGTTGCTTAAACCAGCGTTGATAAAACATGGTTTCCTAAAAATCAAACTTGATCAGAACATTCAGCAGTTGGGTATTCGGGTTGAGACCCTCATACAGTAAGCGATCGGCCGTGACATGAACGCCAAAGTCGCCGCCCAAATGAGCGCCCAAAGTGCCTTGCAAAAACATCAGCACAAAAATCCCCAGACCGGCGAGCAGATAGCTCCATTGCACCTGCCGAGCCCGATCAACTCGCCACACATAGCGCTGAAACCCCCGCCAGATGGTCATACCAACAATCAGGCCGAGCAGCAACACCCCACCCAAACCGTGCCAGATCATGGTGTCCATCGCGCCCAACCCCCAGGGACTCACCGCATCTAGCGGCGGTGCGGCCAGAATGATTTCATAAAATCCAGCGGCGACGGTAAAAAACGTGATGACCGCAGCAGCCACCATGTTGAACCAGCCCACGTCATAGAGGTTGGCACTTTGGACAGGAATCGCCAGGAACTTAAAGATCGGTTTTTCCAGCGGGTACAGGGCAGCGACGATGTCGAAGGCGATCGCGAGAATGAACAACCCCAGCGTTAAATGCACCAAATTCGGATGAATCGGAATGCTATAGGGCAGGCCGTTGGCGGCAGCGACCATGGTTGGTGCGGAGAAGAACAACAATGTCATTACAACACTCCTCCCCGCGTCGCTTCAACTACCGCTTCGGTGTGCAGTCCGTAAACCCAGACCAACTTGTCGCCTAGATAAACCTGGAACAGGACCAGGGCCAACAAAACGCCGTTGAAGCCGACGTAGGCCACCGGGAGCGAATCCTTGCTGCGGAGCCGAATAATATAGCGCCAGCCGGTGATGACCGACAAAATGCCAGACAGCGACCAGCCAATCAGCGTATGTAGATTCAAATCGCTGACCGCCGCTGAATAGGGTAACGCGAGCCCCGCCTCGATCTGACCAAAGATGACGGCCACAAAAATCCAGGTGGTGGCGGCAAAGATGTTCCACCAGCCGACTTCTAGCAGGCGCGGATTCTTCGTAAAAAAGCCGATCGCGTCACACACTATCGCAAACAGCACCATCGCAATCACAAAATGCACCACGATGGGGTGAATGGTGTCGGGATAGGGCAGGTTGTGGCTGTTGAGTGATGGGAGTAAATTGTCGAGCACAAACTTCTCCTAAGAGCGCGCATCTGAAGGGAATGACCTGGCTATGTAATTAAGGTCATCACAACTGCCAGCCTTCACAAGAGATCTAACCGTGACAATTTAGCGAGCCCTGGCATTCCTCAGCAAAAATTAAGGTTCCACCGTAAAAAAATGGCGGATGGGCGGAGTTAGGGGGATGGGGAGCCGGGGAGCAACGGTACAAGAGAGCAGTGGGGGGTAGACTTAGGCACTCAGTAGCGAGAGTTTGTTTCATGCCAACCGGCATTGGCGGCTTATGCCGGCTCAAAAATTTGCGGTTGGTCGAGAGCAACTTTGGCGGCGACGGTTGCGCCGACTTCTAGGCGATCGCGGGTGGCGGTGCGGGCATACAAAACATCGTCGGTGGCGGTGGTGAGGGTGTAGCGATATTCGCGACCGAGAAATTGGCGATCGCGCACCACCAGATTCCCAGCGGGGTCGGGCTGCAGATGCAGGTCTTCTTGGCGCACCATTATTTCCGCGATCTCCGCGTCAGGGGCCGCACCGTCAGCGGCAAACGTGCCCAACACCGTTTTCCAGACATCGCCGTGGCGCTCGGCTCGCAAAAAGTTCGCCTGGGTCACAAATCCCGCAACGAAACGAGAACTGGGCTGGCGATAAATCTCCTCTGGCGGGCCGAACTGCTCCACCCGACCCGACCGCATCACCGCCAAACTATCGGAAATGGAAAGCGCTTCTTCTTGATCGTGGGTGACAAAAATGCCCGATGCCCCCACCCCTTTAAGAATGTCACGCACTTCTTGCCGCAGATATAACCGCACCTGCACATCCAGATTGCTAAAGGGTTCGTCGAGCAAAATCAGCGACGGGCGAGGGGCGATCGCTCGGGCTAACGCGACTCGCTGCTGCTGGCCGCCGGACAGTTCATGGGGAAAGCGCTTTTCAAACCCTTGCAGACCCACGAGGGCGATCGCCCGTTCCGCTTCTTCGCGGATTTGCCCCGCCGCCAACTTGCCCCGTCGCGCCTGCGTCTTGAGCCCAAAGGCCACATTGTCGAGCACACACAGGTGAGGAAACAGGGCATAGTCCTGAAAAACGACTCCCACGTCCCGTCGCTCGGGGGGCAGCCACACCCGCCCGCCACAAATCGGTTGCCCTGCCAGCTCTACCGTGCCGCCCTGAGGCCGCTCAAATCCGGCAATCAGGCGCAGCAGCGTCGTTTTGCCACAGCCCGACGGCCCCAGCAGTCCCAGCAGATCTCCCTGATGCAGCGCGAGACTGACTTGATTCACCGCCGGAGCGGCCTGCCCAGCGAATTGTTTAGTCAGGGCATCCAGCTTCAAAATGACAGGTAAATCCATGAGGTTGAGACAGCCCTAGTAGCCACTTTATTGCGAATAATATTCAATAAACCACAGGATGTGGTACTGAAGAAACCGATCCCCAAAATTCCTGCCGTCAGTCTCTGGGTAAGACTCGTCAAGGACCCACCGATCGCCAGTGAATTGATTAGACTAAGTGCAAAGTTTCTCTCAGCGGATGAGTTGCCATGCCCACCTATCCCGGAATTAGCCGCGACGCCTTTCGTCATCCCCTCGACCAACAAGCGGAAGCCGCCCTCCGCGCTTTCCCCGGATTCGACCTCGTGGCCCGCAAATTTGTGGAATTTATGTACGAGCGACCGCAGTATGTGTCGCTGATGGGCAATAACGTGCAGGTGGGGCCGCAGCAATATTCCACGCTGTACCAAATGTTTCGCGAGTGTGTGCAGGCGCTTGATGTGCAGCCCGAACCGACCCTATTTGTGGCGCAAAATCCCCAGGTGAATGCTCATTCTATTGGTGAGGATAACCCTTGCGTGGTGGTCAACACCGGGCTACTGGACTTGCTGAGCGACGACGAAATTCGCACCGTTATGGCGCACGAACTCGGCCATGTGAAATGCGGCCACACCACCCTGACGCAGATGGCGATTTGGGCGATGAATACGGCGACCATCGTCGGCGAACTCACCTTTGGCATTGGCAATATGGTCGGCACGGGACTGATCTATGCCTTTTACGAGTGGCGGCGCATGGCTGAGCTGTCGTGCGATCGCGCGGCCCTCCTCGCCACCGACGACTGGCAGCTGGTGGGCAACACCATGATGAACATCGCTGGGGGCAGCAACCGCTTTGCCCATGAGCTAAATTTCGCCGCGTTCGAAAAACAGGCCAGCGACTACCAACATCTGGACGAAGATGGGCTCAGCCAGGTCTATAAGTTTTTGCTCTACAACGGCGGCGGTGCGGGGCCAATGCTCAGTCATCCCTTCCCGGTGGACCGTCTCACTTACCTCAAGTCCTGGGCGCATTCGGAAGACTATGCCCGCATCAAAGCGGGGAATTATCAGCGATCGCCCAATCAAGGCACCGTCGATGTGGAGCCCAGTCCCGTCGCTAGCGAAATCGATCGCCTGCGCCAAGAACTCGCCAACCTCCAAAGCGAGCTCGACCACTTGCGTCGCGCCTAAGAGGGAGCAAGCGGTCAAGCACAGTGCGACTGCCCGAAACGGCTATTCTGGTGAGTTGATCAGGCCGGGGTGGTCGTCGGGGCGCGGCGCAGAAGTATCCCAGAAAAAGCGCCGATCGCGCTCCTCAATCGGGCGATCGTTAATGCTGGCTTCGCGGCGACGCATCAGCCCCGCCTCGTCAAATTCCCAGTTTTCGTTGCCGTAGGCGCGATACCACTGCCCTGCGTCGTCGTGCCATTCGTATTGAAAGCGGACGGCAATGCGGTTGTCGCCAAAGGCCCACATTTCTTTGACCAGGCGATAGTCCAATTCTTTATCCCACTTGCGCTGCAAAAACGCTCGAATGGCTGCCCGTCCTTGAAAGATCTCGGCCCGGTTACGCCAAAAACTGTCTTCGGTGTAAGCCATCGATACGCGATCGGGGTCGCGGCTATTCCAGGCATTTTCCGCCATGCGCACTTTCGCGATCGCAATCTCCCGCGTGAACGGTGGCACTAATTTCGGAGCCGGGGTCGTCATCTTAAATCCTCCAAACACAACTCACAAAAAAGGCTGCCAGCGCCTTGCCGACAGCCTATGGTTTAGGAAAAATCTCAACACTCAACACAATGTGGCCGCAGAAAACTTAGCCCAGCACTACGCCAGAGAGGAAAGCAGCACCGACACCGGCCAGCGCAAAACCCGCAAACCGCAGCGTCAACGTGCTGCCTTCGGCTTTGCCAGTCAACTGCTTAGCCATGCCATAAGCACCCACGGCGATCGCCAGTTGAATCACGGCAAATCCAGCTAGATAAGCCAAGATGGTGTCCATCCCCGCGCCTACCACCGCTTCACCATAGGCATAGCCATGAAACAAGCCAGCCAGGGCGGCCAAACCGATGACAATGGGCGTTTTGGGCTGTTGCTTCATGGCCAGCAGCACACCAAACAGCAGCACCGAGGCGGAAATGATGAACTCAGGTGCGGGTAAATCAATGGCCATCAGATGCAGTCCAGTGCCCGCCATGGACGCCACCACAAAGCCCACGGGAATCAGTAAACCACCCCCCATGGCGGCCGCCAGCAAACCAGCCGCAATCACAAACGCCAGGTGATCCAGCCCAATGACCGGGTGCCCCATGCCGGACAAGAATCCCTGGATGGCATTGGTTGGAGTATCGCCACCAAAAGGATGGTGAGCTAGCGCTGGGGCCGCCGCCAACATGAGTCCAGTCGTTACTACCAGACCTAAAGCCCCCACTCGTGCCATGACCGCTGGCGGTGCCGCCTTAATAGACCAAAACTGTCGCATCTGTTTCCTCTCAGCAAAGTAATGAATAGCAAAAACCGACAAAAATCCAGCGTTTTACCACTTCTTATAGGGCAAGAATTTACCACACATGATGATTTTCACGCGATCGCCCTTGGGGTCTTCCTCACGTTCCACATCAATGGAAAAATCGATCGCGCTCATGATCCCGTCGCCAAAGTGTTCATGCACCACTTGCTTCACGGGCACACCGTAAACTTGCATAATTTCGTAAAAGCGATAGATGAAGGGATCAGTCGGAATGACTGGATCGAGGGAGCCCTTGGTGGGACATTCCGTTAGCAGCTCGATGAAAGCAGCATCAGCCCCGATGGCTTCAACAATGATTTTGGCCTCTTCCTCAGACGCACTGGCCTGGCGGTAAATGACCGAAGCAATCCACACTTCATCGCGACCGACCTTGGCTTCTAAATCCGCAAAGGTCAAGCCAGACTTTTTCTTAGCAGCTAACAACTTTTCCGTAATTTCAGGAATTGCCACGTCTAAATCCTCTTAATACGTCAGTCAAAAATTCAACAGTCAAATGGGTTAAGGCAGAGCCATCGGAGCAAATGAGACCACCCTACAGGCCAGGCTGCCTCAGCTCGCTTTTGGTGTTAACTAGCCGCTGATGCGCGCTTCTTCCACCGCCCGCGTTTCGCGGAACAAGTGGCTTTCCATCTCCGCCTTTAGGTCGTGATAGGCCGGATGCTGGTCAATGATTTCGCGATTGCGCGGCCGCGGAAAGGGCACATCAAGCACTTCGTCAACGCGGGCGGCAGGGCCACGGGTCATCATGACGATGCGATCGCTCAGCAGCAGCGCCTCTTCAATACTGTGGGTAATCATGATGACCGTCTTACGCTGCTGTTCCCAGATGCGCTCGATTTCGTCTTGCAAAAAGCCCCGCGTCAGCGCATCCAAAGCCCCAAAAGGCTCATCCATCAGCAAAATTTGGGGACTAAAGGCCAGAGCCCGAGCAATCCCGACCCGCTGGCGCATGCCGCCGGACAACTCATGGGGATGCTTTTTCTCAGCGCCCGTCAAGCCCACCAGCTGAATATGCTCAGTAATGGTCCGATTCACCTGCTTGGCCGACCACTTGGGATATACCGTTTCCACCGCAAAGCGGATGTTATCCTCCACCGTCATCCAAGGCATGAGGGCATAGTTTTGAAAGACCATGCCGCGATCGGGGCCAGGGCCACTGATCGGGTGATTGTTAAACAGGATCTCGCCAGCCGTAATGTCCGACAGTCCCGCAATCATGTTCAACAGAGTCGACTTACCACAGCCCGAGGGGCCAATGATGGTCACAAAAGTATTGGGTTCAATGTCCAGACTAATATTCTCAATGGCGACGAAGTCCTTGGACTTTTTGCCAGAAAGCTTGCTGAACAAATCCTTTTTGCCCCAAAAAACCTTGGCGACATTGCGAATCGACAGTTGGGCGGTCGGTGAATAAGTATCCACCGGAGTTGCTGAATTCACAGGTGCTACACTCACGAATTTCGACCAAATACGACAAATCTTTCGACCGCAGCAAAGATGCTGTCTAAAATTAGGCCGACCAGGCCAATGATGAAGATGGCAACCAAAATATTCGGAATATAAAGGTTGTTCCACTCATTCCAGATGAAATAGCCCAGCCCCGTCCCCAAGAGCATTTCCGCCGCCACAATCACCAGCCAGGCAATGCCCATGCTGATACGCAGCCCCGACACAATGTTCGGGAGCGCCGCAGGAATGATCACCTTAAAGATGGTCCGCAAGCGAGAAGCGCCCAGGGTTTGGGCCACATCCAAATACTCTTGATCAACATTGGCCACTCCAAATGCCGTATTAATCAGCGTGGGCCAAATGCTGGAGATAAAGATGATGAACACCCCAGTGACCTCCGAGTCCCGAAAGACATAGAGGCCCAAGGGCAACCAAGCGAGGGGCGAAATGGGCTTCAAAAGCTGGACATAGGGATTGAAGCCTTTGCGGGCGACAGAAGAAATGCCCATCAAGATGCCCAACGGCACCGCGACGATCGACGCGAGAAAATAGCCGATCGCCACTCGCCGCAAACTAATCAACAAGTTCCACCCGATCCCCAGATCGTTAGGCCCATTGTTAAAAAAGGGATTGGTCACCCACCACCACAGCTCCTTCAGCGTTTCAGAAGCAGTCGGCATGCCCGAGGCAAACCACTCAGCTCGGGCACCAATTTCCCAAAACAGCAGAAAGGCAATCAGTGAACCGACAAAGAGCAAAAAGGCTCGCACCCCCTCTGTAAAAAAGAGTGATTCTTTTTCGCCCCCGTAGTAGGGGATGCTTGTATTCGTGTCGCTAACTGTCATACTCGATACCTCCTAACTCGTACGACTAGACGCCGTATTCGTCAATTTGCTGCTGCACGTAGCTGGCGGGATCCGCCGGGTCGAACGTGTCAAACGCCAACTCTTCGGTGCGGTAGATCTCCGCTGGCGGTGCTTGCCCTAATTCTTCGGCCAGCTCGCGAGCTAAGTCAGTCAAGAAAATTTCTTGCCCAACGGTGTCATAGCCTTGTTCTGGGATGACTTGGCCCGCCACGCCATCACCCTGTAAATCCCAGCGGACGAGCTGTGAAGAAATCCAGTTGGCAAAACTTTGCCAAGGATACGGATCAAAGTCGATGCGATCGGGCACGCTCATGGTGTTGCCGTTGCCATCGTCATAGTTACCCGTCAACACGGCCTCGACCACCTCGGTGGGTTGGTTAAGGAAGGCCCGCTCAGAAATTGCTGCCGCAATCTCGACCCGGTTCGCCGGATCACTTGCATAACCAGTCGCTTCCACGATCGCTTTGTTCAAGGCTCGGAACGTATTGGGGTTGGCATCAATCCATTCATCGCTGGCGGCAAAGGCACAGCAAGGATGCCCCGGCCACAGATCCTTCGTGATCATGTGGATGAAGCCGACTTCCTCGTACACGGCCCGCTGGTTAAACGGATCGGGCATGAGATAAGCGTCAATGTCACCCGCGACCATCTGCGCGATGCTATCTGGCGGTGGCACGGGGCGAATCTGCACATCCACGTCAGGATCAATGCCGCCCGTCGCTAAGTAATAGCGCAGTAGCAAGTTGTGCATGGAATAGGGGAACGGTACCCCGAAGGTGAAGCCCCGGAAATCAGCGGGGCCATTGATGTTGCCCCTATGACGGTTCGCGACCGTAATCGCCTGACCGTTGATGTTCTCAATGCTGGCCAGCTTGACGCCAAAAGAAGCGGAGCCCAAGCCCAGCGTCATCGCGATCGGCATAGGCGCCAGCATGTGATAAGCGTCGAGTTCACCCGCGATCGCAGAGTCACGCACCGCCCCCCAGCTCGGCATCTTCACCACGGTGGCGTTCAAGCCATGCTTTTCATAGAAACCCAGGGGCTCCGACATGATGATGGGCGACGCGCAGGTAATCGGAATAAAGCCAATTTGCAGATCGGTCTTTTCCAAACCGGATGTATCAACGGGCTCGGCATCGTCTTCAGCAGCGGGGTCGGTGCCACCGCCGCCACCACAACCAGCCAAGGTCACCAGGGCAGCCCCCACGGCCATGTTGCGCATAAACTCGCGGCGAGTAGCGCCACTGTTGCGAATGGAGTCGTTGAAAAACAACTCGGCTTGGGGGCCAAAAGCGGCCGCCAAGGCGTTGTCCAGGCCACCCGCCTGCTCACACAAGCCTAAGATCAGTCGCTCACGGCGCGGATCACCCCGACCCACCCGCTTCAGAAATAAAGCCTTACGCAACTCATGGGCATTAACGCCTTCTGCGGCCCGGATCTGATTCTGCTTGTAAAGGCCCATTTTGACCAGATCATCTACCATATCCAACGGATCTTTGGGCATGGTCTGCATGAATTCCCAGTGATCCATGGTGGAGTGCGTGCCGCCGCAAATGATGCACGCCAGTTCTAAATCGGAGAGCTCACCGCGATCGCAGTTGAGATTGTTCCATCGTCGTGCGGTCTGTGTTGCTGAACCAAAAACCATATTTGCTGCCTACCTATACCTAATGATCAACTCATCCAAACGTCGAAAACGCGGGAGCTGGCATGCATATTAACTATGAACATTACCAGCTCAATCCCAATCACACACTGGATCTTTTTTGGAACCTGATGGGATTTTCTTTGGGAATTTATGAAACACAGAAAAAAGCCTAAAAATAGTCATCATCGATACAGAAGCTGTTAGTTGCATCCTTTATCCGAAAGCTTGAATATCTCATTCTGTCACCGATGCTTGTCGCCAAACTTGGGGAGAGACGCCGTGAAACTGACGAAATTGCCGGGTGAAATAACTGGAGTCGTTATAGCCAACTTGGGCGGCAATTTGCCTCACGGGTTGATCCGAAGTCTTGAGATAGAGGCGGGCTTGGTTCATGCGACGTTCGATAATCCACCGTTTAATGGTCAAGCCAGTTTCTTCCTGTACGAGATTAGTTAAGTAGGCGGGAGAATAGCCCACTTCCTTAGCGACGTCGCTCAGATTGATCGAGTCACAATAGTGATTTTCAATAAATTGAAAAACCCGCGCCAACTTCGGACAGTCGGGAAAAATGGTGTTGTTTTCGACGGAGTCGAGCGATCGCGGCACGGTCGCCTCGCCATCAGGATGAGAGAGTGGCGGCGACTGGATGGCGGTGGCAATCTCGGCGTGACGCTTGAGTCGGGAAGTAATCGCCGACAAAAACTGTTCTATCGTGCAGGGTTTCGTAAGATAGTCATCGGCCCCTAATTCCATGCCGCTTCGCAGGTCAGCCATCGTCACTTTGGCGGTCAAGAAAATCAAGGGAATCGCTGCTGTCAGGGGCGATCGCCGCAGCGTCGAGAGCACCGAATAGCCATCCATATCAGGCATCATGATGTCGCAAACGACTAAGTCAGGATGATATTTTTGGGCGAGTTGAATCCCTTCTGAGCCATTGCCTGCACCGTAAGCTCTAAAGCCTTCGAAGGTTAAGCATTTCACAAATACGTTGCGAGTTTGCTGCTCATCTTCGATCACGAGTACGGTTTTCATCGCACTTCCATTCGCTTGAACTGCCAACCAATTACTAATAGCCTAAAACCCTTTAAAAAATAGACGGTATTCACTTTCCCGGCATCACAGTACAAACATCGCAACGACTACGATGGTTCCAGGTCAGAAACTATTTATAAAGGAGCAATATTTTCTTTGCTCATAAGAAAACAAAATTTTCGCGGTGGTATTTATATATCTCTTTGGTAATCTTTAAGTAGACTGGCCGTAGTAGCCTAAGTTACATTTCGAATAGAGGGGCGGGATCTAGGGTGATTGACGATTGGCTGGGGTGACGTCGCCCTGAGTCATGCTTGCAGTGGGTTGGCCCATGATGAATTATGACCACAGTCCGGTATCTGGCGCGGCGCGATCGCCCGCCAATCCGCTGGTGTTGCAGGAATTGGAGCTGTTGCGTCGCCAGCATCAGTTGATTCTAAATGCAGTGGGTGAAGGGGTGTATGGCCTTGACCTAGACGGCAATGTAACCTTTGTGAACCCCGCGGCGGCGGCCATGATTGATTGGCCCGTTGAGGAACTGATTGGCAAATCCATGCACGCGGTACTGCACCATTCCCATGCCGACGGCAACCATTACCAACGAGAAGATTGCCCGATTTACCAAGCCTTTCAAGACGGCAGCACGCGCCGGGTGGCGAATGAAGTGTTTTGGCGCAAAGACGGCACCAGTTTCCCGGTGGAATATATCAGCACCCCCATGCACGACGAAGATGGGCAGTTGGTCGGGGCGGTGGTCACCTTTCGCGACATCACACAACGCCGCTGGGCCGAAGCGATTTTGCAGCGCACGAATGAAGAACTGGAACACAAGGTGCAGCAACGGACGGCCAAGCTGCGGCAGGCCAATCAGCAATTGCGGGAATTGAGTGAAATGCGATCGCGCTTTGTGGCGATGGTGTGTCATGAATTTCGCAACCCGCTGAATAACATTGCCCTGTCGGTGTCGTCCCTCAATCGCTATGAGACGCAACTCAGCGAGGCCGAAAAGGCCGATTATCTGCTGGCGATCAACGACAACGTCGAGCGCATGACCCAAATGATTGATGACATTTTGGTGATCGGCAAGATTGAGGCCAAAGTCTTAGAAGTATCGCCGCAACCGCTAGAGTTGGTGACCTTTTGTCGGGGGTTATTGGCGGAGCGCGAGTACCAGCGATCGGCCACTCCGATTGAGTTTAATTGTCGGAGCCGTCAGCTCAGGGCGCATCTCGACGAGCGGCTGCTGCGGTCAATTCTCAGTAATTTGCTCTCGAACGCGATGCGCTACACGCCGAACGAAAACCGGATCCGTCTGAAACTGGCGAAGCGCCAAGACACGCTCATTTTGCAGGTCGAGGACGAGGGGATGGGCATTCCTCAGGCAGACAAGCGGCAATTGTTTGAGCCGTTCCATCGCGGGCGTAATGTGAGCAATATTCCGGGGACTGGGCTCGGACTCAGCATCGTCAAGCAGTTTGTCGATTTGCAGCAGGGAACTTTGAAAGTTGTCAGTAAGGTCGGGCAAGGCAGCACCTTTACCGTGCGGTTGCCGCTCAATTGACCGACGCCGTCAGCATCCTAGCGAGAGGAACTATTCCAACTCGCCGTAGCGATCGCGGTATTGAGCCAACAACGCTTCTGCGACGCGTGCCCGTTCAGTCGCTGCGATCGCCCGCTGTTCTGCTTCTCTGGCCTGTTGTTCCGCTTCCCTGGCCTGTTGTTCTAGTTCCCCCATGGTGAGAAACTGGCGGCCATCGGGGCGGTAAATTTCCAGTTCCGTTACACCCAAGACAAATCGGATCTGTAACAGCGGACTCACCCAGCCATCCATGTCATCCACCGAAATGAGCTTGTGGTCGCGCTGCTGCCAGCCCATGAGTTCAATATCATCAGGATTGTAAAGGTAATATTCCTGCACGCCGTAGCGTTCGTAAAATTTGAACTTGCGCAGCATGCCGGCGGGTCGATTACCGGGGGACAAAATCTCGAACACGACTTGGGGGGATGTCGGCTTCTTTCCACTGTTGATAAGAACCGCGATCGCCCTTGGGCCGACCCAACACCACCAGCGCATCGGGGGCTTGGCGTAGGGTGTTGTCTCCCTCCACGGGGTACCACAGCAAATCGCCCGCCACAAAAACATCGGGGCGATCGCGAAATAGCAGCTCCAGATTTTCTTTGATCGTGACAATCCAGCGAAACTGCTTGGTGTTGTCGGCCCTCGGCTGTCCGTCGCTGTCGGGGTAGATGACTGTAGATTGTTCAGGCTTCGTCGAGGTCATGGGTAAGGGACGTGCTTGCAATAAAAGTACCGGCTCCTCACTTGAATCTGTCCCACCTACCCACCACCTCATCCACTCACCTACCCTCACCACCGGGATCTTATTTTCCCGCTAACCCCTTAGCTGAACTCAGGGCGTTCTCTCTAGTGTAATGGGCCAGCCATGACTCGTTGACGCGCAGAGATGGGCGGCCCAGCGGCGGCCTCAGACCGTGGCGGCTCATTCCCGAAACGCGGTGTTATGCTTTGGGTGCCAGTTGAGCTTGCCGCCCCGCCTCGTATGAAACGCCCCTGGACTGTTCAAATTTTGTTGCCGCTGGTGATGCTGATTTTGTTGGCGGTGAGTTGCGATCGCATCTTGAGAAATCTGCGCAGCAATCCCGACGACGGGGCGGTGCCAACGGCCACCGATAATTCGCCGCCAGCAGGCGAAACGACGACTGACAATAATCCCAGCCCTGACTCGCCCAGCCCTGACTCATCCGGCACTGACTTAGTGAACAGTGACGCAGGCATTCAAATCACGTTGCCCGCCAGTTGGGCCGAAGATAACCGCCTCCATGACTCGGCTGAGCTGCAAGCAGCAGACGCCACCAACGAACTCTTTATGATAGTGGTCGCCGAAGATTCCCCCGCCCTGATGCGATTTGGCCTGCCCGAAAATGCCGAACGCTACCGCGCTTTGCTGAAAGACCAACTGGCCAGCTATGAAGGGGAAAACCCCACCGAGGTGGCGTTTATCAACGATCACTTTGCCTCCCAATACGAAATTCGTGGCAGTTTAGCCGACGGTGTTGGGGTGGTGTACTTACACACCACGGTGGTGACCCAGCAGCGCTACTACCAAATCGTCGTCTGGGCCAGCCCCGAACAATACGAGGCATATCGCTCGGAGCTACAAACGATTACCGAAACTTTTCAAGAAATTGGCTCTTAGCCGCGCCGCGCCGCCCTAAATGTGGCCTAATAGAAAAGGCGAAAATTAACGGTTGAAGACTGACGCATGATGGTACGGCAACTTTTTCAATGGCGGCGATGGGTAATGCTGGGGGCAGCGATCGCCTGTTGCTGGTTGCTCAGTACAGCCAATGCTTGGGCGGGCTTAGAAGACGATAAATACGACGGCAACATCTTCGCCCTCTATGCGGGCAACGGTTCGCTGGTGCCGCCGAAGGTTTCGCTAGCGCAATCCATGCAATACGAAAAGCCCGCGTTGCTGGTGTTTTACGTTGATGACAGCACCGACTGCAAGCGTTACACGTCAGTGGTGTCGCAGCTACAAGCCCCCTACGGACGAGCCGCCAATTTTATTCCCGTGGCGGCGGATTCCATTTCGCCTCAGACCGATTATGACGAAACGGAACCCGGCTATTACTTCGCCGGGGCCGTACCGCAGACCTTGGTATTTGATGCCGAAGGCAACGTGCGCCTCAATGAAACGGGGATCATTAGCTACGAGCAGGTGGATGATGTGATGCGTGAAGTCTTTGATCTGCTACCGCGCACGGAGTCTGAAGAACTCCGCCGCCGCCCTATCAACGAAGTGAATAGCGAACTGGTGGAAGAGTCATAAAGCCCCGGCCCTATTGGCAAGCGTTGGATATCAGCCGGAAGCTGTGCTGAGGCTTCCTACAATAGAAGCATGCCATTTGAGTTATGGCCCATGCCCTCGCCTTTCCCTGGGATGGATCCCGATTTGAAACATCCCTGATCATGGCCGAATTTTCATCATCGGCTGATTACCGCGATCGCCATTTACCTTAGCCCCCAATATCGCATGGTGTTAGAAGAGGCCATGTACCAAACGGCAACGCTAGATTCAGGGCTGGTGAGCATTCTTGATGTCGCACTCAAATCTGTAGAACGAGATCGGATAAGGGGGCTAGGCACGCAGCGGTTTACCTGATTTTCGGGAATCCTAGAATCAATCCTGTATTGATCAAAAGGTCTGAAAATCCTTTGATGACTCCATGAGTCCCTTGTTGGATAAATTACTTCACTTTGCCGTTGGTCTTGCTGTCGGTATGGCCTTTTGGGGGCTGCTCGAACGCTACACCCGCTCGGCTGCCCGCACCCTCAACCCGATCGCTTTCCTAATCATGGTGGTCTGGGGAGCCAGTGGCCTGTTCTTTTTCCGCAAACTAGGGGTTCCCATCTTGAGCCATACCTATTTTTATATGGCCTTTCCCGATTGGGATATTCCCCTTTACCAAGCGACGCGGCTGCCTTTTCTGGTCCATCGCAGCTGGCTCTTTCATTCTGTGCTCATTCCCATGGGGTTGCTAGGTATCTGGCTCTGGTTGAGCCAACAGTCCCCCACTACAAACTTCCAGAGGGGCATGGTCAACCTATTACGTGACAGTGCGATCGGCCTTTCTGTCGGTATTAGTGCTCATTTGCTTTGGGATGCCCTGCTTTCTTCAACCCGTCGTGGCTTTTACATCGCCGGTTTTGGTAGTTCGCTCTCGTTGCTGTGGCTGCTGGCAAACCTAGTGATCGGCATCGGGATTCCGTTGCTGATTGCGAAGCAATTTCGCAGCTTCGAACCGTCTTCTCAGCCTTAAATGCGTTGCGCACTTCTTGGATTACGTTACCGTTATCGAGATTTATTTACCATGCGATTATTGGTTCAATTAATTGGCCTAGCACTGATGCTCTTAGGCATCTATTTTCTAGGCAAAAATATCCTTTTCACCACCAATGTGAATCCCTATTGGTGGCGCGGGGTCGCTGCTGATGCCTCGATCTTTTTATTGTGTGGGGGTATCTGTCTATTGGTGTTCATGCCGTTAGGCTTCATGAAGCAACTGGGCTGGGTATTCGTCGCTGGCGGCATTGTCTGCATCTTTATCAGCAGTCGCGCTATTCTCAACCCCACCAGCTTGTGGCAGTTTTTTGTATCGATGATTTCAATTACATTTGGCTATCGTCTTTTGGCGACGGGGCGGTTTCAGATCTGAATCGGGCGATCGCTAACTGCTCACGCACCTGACTAATCGGGGCTGGGGGGTTGACAGAGGCCGAATACTTGGCCCAAAACGGCCCAGCGCGAGCAGTGCCAGTAGTCAAGGTGAGAGACAATTTGGCCGGCATCATTGAGGCGATATTCCGTCCAGCCCGGAATCGCGATTTGGGGTCGCCAGGGTAGGGGCGTCGTCCAGCTCAAAGTCCAGTGGGTTTCAAAGGTTTGCGGCCCCGTCTGGTCGAGGCGATGCAGCACCAATTGGGGCGCTTGAAACCAGCGGGCGATGAAGCCAATCATCTCGCGATATTGCTCAACTCCCGTAAACTCATTCATCGGATCGCGAAAATACACGTCCTCAGCGTACAGGTCGTAGCTTTGGTCAGCCGGAAAGGTGGCATAGTCCTGACGAATGCGATCGCACACCGCGTCAATGTTCATCACGCTTCCTCCCACAGCCGTTCGAGCTGTCGCTGCCACGATGTCAGCACCTGGGCTTTGTCGGCGCTGCTATCGTCCAAATTGCCCATGAGTCCCTCGCTGTAGAGGCGATCGAGGGTTTGCAGGGTGGCGGTCAACGACTGCCCTTGCTGCTTGGCGGCCACGATAATCTGCCGAATTTGTTGCTCGACTA
This sequence comes from Halomicronema sp. CCY15110, assembly GCF_016888165.1. Taxonomy (GTDB): domain Bacteria; phylum Cyanobacteriota; class Cyanobacteriia; order Phormidesmidales; family Phormidesmidaceae; genus Halomicronema. The sequence continues at coordinate 47,563 of NZ_JACSWC010000371.1, forward strand.
GAGCATTGAAAAACGGATCGATGCCCTCCTGTTTCATCCCTAACAGCCGACTAATCGCTGCCTCAAACCGGACTGCGGTCAGGCTGGCGAGTTCGTACTGAAAAACGCCCCACAGCACATTTTGATGCAGCGCATAGCGCACTTCCTGCGTCAAATCGAAATTGGCTGCTAAAATTTGACCCAAATAAGGCTGGGCCACCTCTCCAGGGACAATCGGCAGCAGCAGCCGTAGCCAACTCTGGTCAGCGGATAGCAGCACGAGCAACCGATAGTCAGCCGTTTCGACTTGCCAGGCATCCGGCGGTGTCTGTTGCACCGCTCCAGCAAACCGCTGCTGTAAATGGTTGGTGATGTCTTGATGGTTCATAGTTTCACCATAACAGGGCCATTCGACCATAAAAAAGAGCGCTGCAGGGCAACGCTCTCGGGGAGTTAACTAACTTATTAGGTCAGCGATCGCTAAGCAACTGGCTAGCTCATCCATTCCTGTACCGCGTCTTCCTTGGTATTGGTGCGGCGGTAAGGCGTTTCCCGGTTGAACTTCATGTGAATCGCCCGGTTCTGCTCACCATCAGCGGCGACGGCAAAGATGGGATAGTCGATCAGGCCATCCTGGAAAGACATCTGGAACCGGAAGGTGCCGTCGGGGTTGAGCTTAATCGGCTTGCCGCCAATGGTCACCGTGGCATCGGGCTCGGTGGCACCGTACACAATCAGCTCAGCATCCGCCACCAGCCAGAACTGACGGGGACGAATCGGCGGAGCCGAAGCCGAGAAGCCGACTCCTGACATATTGAGGCCCGACATATTGAGGCCCGACATATTGAGACCGATGCCCGAAGTGGTGGGTAAGGCAGTGGTCGGCACTTCGCCGCCCCACATGCCCATGCCAGACGCCAACACGTAGGAGCTGGTCGGCAGGGCAAACGAGCTAATCATTGAACCGGGCACATGCTGCATGGAGCCAAAGAGAGAACCGGCGACGCGCTGGGCCTCTGCCGACTCGGCCATGCCAAAAATCTCGTCGTAGATCTGGTTGCCCGCGCCGGTTTCGACCCGACGACTGGGATGGGTCAGGGTAGCAATCTGCTCCCCGCGCAGATCTTGATCCCAACCGACGGTGGCGAAGTGGTCTTCGATCCAGTCAGAGGGGTAAACCGGGGGAATGTGGACCGGGGCCGAACGCGCTAAGAGCAACCAGCGGCCATCATTGCAAAGATAGCCAATCTCGATCGCGTAGTCGCGATCGCTCACGGGAATCGGTAGGTACCACTCCCGCGCCATTTCGTCGCATTCATACTGCTGCAGACTATGGGGGGCTTGGTAGCCCACATCAATATCAGTGACGTCATAGAAGCGCAACGCTAAACGAGCACCTCCCTGGCGGCGGAGATCTTCTTTATGACTGCTGGGAATGTCCCAATACGCATAGGCCCACTGCGGGTCACGGGGCATCAACACAATCCGACTCTCGCCATAGCCACTGGGCAAGTCAGGCAACCCTTCATCCACTGACGCCAAAGCCTCAGCCGGAATCGGCTCCGTCGAGGGCACAAACTTGGAAGCTTCTACCTCAGTCTGGCCTTCTACCGCTGCCGCCGGGGCCGGCATCGAGGTCGTGCGGCGGGTCTGAGCGGCCATGATCGCTTCGATCAACTCGGACTTACGCATGCGGCTGTAGCGAGATACTTCGTAGTCGCTGGCCACTTTGCGGAGCTGTCGAAGGGTCATTTCCTCAAGCGTTGGAATCGACTCGGACATGAGATTCACTCCTCCTAAATTTGCAGGACTGCCGCCTAGATATTGCTGCCAACATTCAGCGGGACTCAAATTCACGATTTGGGGATCGGAATTTGGTGACACTATGACAGATCCATCGGAATCGGATCAACCCCTGAAAACCTTGATAAACAGGCTTTCCATGGAAACAAGGTAGTTTCGGGGATCGCAATGTCATCAAGTCCTGATAATACAGGATCGAGAGAGTAGAAATGTCTGGGTTCTATGACATATTGATCTCGCAGGCCGAGGCGATCGCCTCGGCTGGACTGTCGCAGCCACCCCAACAACATGCTTGAATGGCGAAAGACCTAGCGTAATAGTGAGGCATCGTAGCGGTGGCACCAGCGTCTTCGCCCCAACCCCGAGGCAGCCGAATAATTAGCCGACTGCTGCCCCCGGCCATTCGATTCTGGCTGTCAACGCAGCTCGACCATGTGGAAAATCTGCAATTTGAAATTCAGGGGCGCGATCGCGAAATTCTCTCCGGCCACATTCCCGAAATCGCCCTCTCAGCGCAAAAGGCGATTTATCAAGGCATTCACCTCAGCCAAGCGGCCGTGACCGCTTCGGCAATTCGCGTCAATTTAGGTCAAGTGGTGCGCCGTCAGCCCTTGCGCTTGTTGGCTCCCTTCCCGATTCAGGGCGCGATCGAGTTGACGGAAGCTGATTTCAACAACTCGCTCCAGTCGCCGCTGCTGGGCGAAGGGCTCTACGACTTTTTGCAGCTATTGGCTCGTTCCCAGCCCGAGGCCGCCTCGCTGCAAGACCTGCTCGACGCGCTGCCCGATCGCACGGTGCATAGCCACTACCAAGCCCAGGCCGCCATCCAGACCGATTACGTCATCTTGCGGTTACGGCCTAAAGTACCGGCGGTACCGGCGATCGCCATTCGCACGCAACTATCCATTCGCGACGGTCATCGGCTTTGTTTGGATAATCCCCACTGGCTCAAGGACGATACCCTCACCGCCCCAACCAGCATTCCCCTATCTGATCTACACGGTTTTGCGATCGACCTGGGGAAGGAAGTGATGCTGACCGATTGCCGAGTGGCGGATCAAAAGCTCAGGTTGTCGGGCACTGTCCGAGTCTTACCGACGGCACCAGAAACGACTGGTGAATAATGCCACCCAGAAATTTTGCTAGGCCATAAATGTGAGCCTGTGGAGACGCCTCTTCAGCGACTTGGCTCTCCAGGTTGCCCCCCTCGGCCCAGTGCCCTTGACCAGGGAGTGATTCCTGTCGGCCTAAACAAAACGGGCGGTGAGCTATGCCCATCGCCCGTTTCTAGTGTGTTGATGGGCGCGATCGCCCCAATGCCGAACTTAACCGACCGCTTGGGGGGTTTTCGCCACGATCTTCTCGTAGCTTTCGCGCATCTTCAGACCCACCAAAACTTGGAATAAACCACTGCCATTGTTGGAGCCAGGGTACTCGCGGTGCTTAAGCAGCAGTTCAGTCATCTCACCGTAATACTTAGTAGACGTATTGCTGAGATGGCTTTCGACATAAATCAGTTCTTCTAAGCGCTCAAACTGACCGTCAATCTCTAGCACCGACACTTCATTGCCGTAATAGCTGTCGGGGCCATAGTGCATCCGAATGCCGGGATAGGAACAGGTAAGTTTGCGACCGCAAGGAATCCAGTCGATGGTCGAACCCTCGTCGAAGAGGTAAACCGGATCAAACCGGGCAACGCCCTCTTTCTGCAAGAGACGGACCCGCAAGATCTTCTTCTCTTCGTCGTTGGGAATCAGTTGCGTCGGCAGAATCTGAATTACCACATCGGCATACTGCTTTTGGATGTCGATGTAAGCTTCGAAATCGGGGCGACGGGCATTGATCGAAGCCAAAACATCTTCGTAAGTGTGGCCGCGCTCAGCCATGTCACGCTTGATCTTCCAAGCGATTTTGACATCATCGTGAATGTCGAGATAGACGCTGAAGTCTAGAAGTCCGCGCACCCGCTCGTCATACATGGGGTGCAAACCTTCGACGACCACGATGTGATTCGGATCGACCCGCTCGGGGGGATCAAGTTCACCCGTCTCATGGTTATAAATCGGCTTATCAATGGAGCTGCCAGCCTTCAACGATTTGATCTGTTCATACATCAAATCAAAATTGTTAGCTTTCGGATTCAAAGCTGTAACACCAGCCGCTTTGCGCTGCTTTCGATCAAGGCTGTGGTAGTCATCCAAACAGATGACGGTAATAAATTCTTCACCAAACAGGTCGGCAAGTCGTCTCAAAAACGTGGACTTACCACATCCAGAGTCGCCAGCAACCCCAATCAAAACCACGCGATCCGGCTTAATTGTCATAGCTTTCCTCGAGCAACACAGAAAACAACTAAAATTGATAATTTAGATTTGATTTAGCACTAAGTGAAACAAAGCAACAGCTGCTGCCTGTCAGTGCTCCGATCCCTTAGCGTTACGGACACCTGAGATGAAGTGTAATCATAGCTGCTAACACTTAACCCATCCCTGCCAAGTCCGAAACATCTAATTATGTCAATAACCTGCGCTGAACCCACAACCCAAAGGCCATGAATGCAGAACAGCTCAGGGGCAGAGACAACGCGATGGAAGCGATCCCATTCAGAACCCAAACTCAAAGAGCCTCTAGATTTGCATAAACAAAAATAGGTTCCATCATCAATATCTACACTAAGAGGCAATGGTATCAAACTGGTATCACTGCTCACAAGTCTATAATTGCTTAATTAAAGTAATCCGCAAGCTTGGAAAGATTGTCGTGGCCCCAGAAAGATGGCTCCAGACCTTGATGCTGGGGCAGTCTGGGCAGAAACGATAGCGGCGGAACTCAGTTTGGGCGGCAGTCACAAAATGGGCGCTTCCGGCAATGGGTGCTCCCTCGGTGGGTGACATTGTGAGAGGAGACCCCAAGCACAGATGCAAACGGTGCTAGCGCGATCGCCTCAAATACTCTGGAGAGCGAAAAACTGGACAATGAAGCTGCAAAAGTTCGGGATCGATCGCCAAAATGCGATGAATAACACAATGCTTGAAGAAAAAACCTTTTACCTTAATAACTGGCAGGCAGTGCGCGATCGCCGTTAGTAACGTCTTCCTTACCTGGGCATAGCGGTGTTCCGTGAGCTCAAATTGGGAGAGCCTTCCGGTACAGTGATACGCTAGGGAAAATGATGCTTGGCAAGCCTTGTCTACAATTTGTGCTTACTTTTGTCATGGGTAGAGCAGCAGAGCGAGCTTGCCAATGTAGACCGATTCTCGGAGTCATAACAGTCAGCAAATGTATAATCCAAGCGTGAGTGGCGGTAGCGCCACATCTGTATCAGGAAGTCGCTTATATCGGTACGAAGTCAAGGGGCTACGGCAGAACGCTGAAACCGACAAGATGGATAATCCCATTCGTAAGAGCGGCAGCGTCTTCATTACCGTACCCTACAACCGGATGAATCAAGAGATGCAGCGCATTACCCGTATGGGTGGTGAGATTGTGAGCATCACACCGGTGAATGAGGCCGATACAAATGGTCAGAGCGCGCCTGCCGCCGCACAGCAAGACAATGGTAAGTCTATGACTCAAGCGACGCCCAAAGCCAAAAAGAAAGATATTCCCGTCAACCTCTATAAGCCGAAGAATCCGCTCACCGCTAAGGTGATCTCGAATGAGCCTTTGGTGGATGAAGGCGGCTCGGGGATTGTACAGCACATCAAAATTGACCTGTCAGGTAGTGACTATCATTACGTCGAAGGTCAGAGTGCGGGCATCATCCCCGATGGCACGGATGAGAAAGGCAAGCCTCATAAGCTGCGGCTCTATTCCATTGCTTCGACGCAGCACGGTGATGACCTGGATGACAAGACGGTTTCCCTTTGTGTCCGCCAGCTCGAATACCAAGACCCCGAGAGTGGCGAGACCGTTTACGGTACCTGCTCTTCCTTCCTCTGCAACATTGAGCCGGGGGCCGAGGTGAAGGTGACTGGCCCAGTGGGTAAGGAAATGCTGCTGCCCGATGATGAAGATGCCAAAGTCATCATGTTGGCAACCGGGACTGGCATTGCGCCGTTCCGCGCCTATCTATGGCGGATGTTTAAGGATGCCGAGCGGGAAGCCAACCCGGAATACCAGTTCCACGGTAAGGCGTGGCTGATCTTTGGTGTCCCCTACACCGCCAACATTCTCTACAAAGAGGAGTTGGAAGAGCTACAGGCGAAGTATCCGGAAAACTTCGAGCTGACCTATGCCATCAGCCGCGAGCAACAAAATGCTGAAGGCGGCAAAATGTACATCCAAAATCGGGTGGCGGAAAATGCGGCTCGCATTTGGGAAATGATCCAAGATCCGAAGACGCACACTTACATGTGTGGTCTGAAGGGCATGGAAGACGGTATTGATGCCGCAATGGCAGCGGAAGCTGAGAAGAACGGTATCGATTGGAATGAGTTCCGTAAGCAGATGAAGAAAGAGCACCGCTGGCATGTTGAGACCTACTAAGTGCTTAGGTTCGACGGTTTCCTTTGAACAAAGGGGCTGCTAGTCGTTTGACTCTTTTGCTTTGACCGGAGAGGTTTTTGCACCTCTCCGGTTTTTGTTCGTAACGGCATCCCCTACCATTGGTAAAGGCTTTCAAAAAGGACTCAGCAAACGGTGACGGTAAAAGTAGGTCTATTGGGATTGGGGACGGTCGGTATCGGCACAGCAAAGATTTTGCTGGATCCGGCAGAACGGCACCCGCTGGTGAAAGCCGTGGAAATTTATCGCGTGGGGGTGCGATCGCTGGACAAGCCCCGCGATATTGAGTTTCCCAAAGACCGGCTGACCACTGATTTAGACGCGATCGTCACGGATCCCCAGGTGGATGTGGTGGTGGAATTGATCGGCGGTTTAGAGCCGGCGCGATCGCTGATTTTGAAGGCCATCCAGCAGGGCAAGCACGTGGTGACGGCGAACAAGGCCGTGATTGCCCGCTACGGCAACGAAATTTTTACAGCGGCGAACGAAGCGGGCGTGTATGTGTTGCTCGAAGCGGCAGTGGGCGGCGGCATTCCCGTCATTCAGCCGTTGAAACAAGCCCTGGGGGTGAACCGCATCCAGGCCGTCACCGGCATTGTCAATGGCACCACAAACTACATTTTGACCCGGATGCAGGAAGAAGGCGGGGACTTTGAGGCGATTCTGGCCGATGCCCAAAAGTTGGGCTACGCCGAGGCTGATCCTACGGCGGATGTGGATGGTTTAGACGCCGCCGACAAAATCGCCATCTTGGCGTCATTAGCCTTTGGCGGGCGGATTAAGCTGGAGGATGTGTTTTGTGAGGGCATTCGACATGTCAGTGCCGCCGATATTGCCTATGCCGATCGCTTAGGATTTGTGATTAAGCTGCTGGCGATCGCCCGCCGAGATATTTGTCCAGATTCGAACGAAGCGCTGGAGCAGTTGCAGCTCCGAGTGCATCCTACCCTGGTCCCCAAGCACCATCCCCTCGCTAGTGTCAACGATGTATATAACGCCATCTTGATCGAAGGCGATCCCATCGGACAGGTCATGTTTTATGGCCCTGGTGCGGGCGAAGGCCCCACTGCCAGCGCTGTCGTGTCAGACATTTTAAACATTGTGGGGACGCTGCAGTCCCAAAGTGTAGCGGCCCAATCAGAGCCCCAGAATCCCCTCTTGGCCTGTACTCACCAGCATTACTGTCAAGTCAGCCCGATGGCGGATATTGTGAGTCGCTTTTATGTGCGGCTCTTGGCCCAAGATCAAGCGGGGGTCATTGGTCGCATCGGCACCTGCTTTGGGAATCACGATGTCAGCATTGAGTCGGTCGTGCAAATTGATGTCCATGGCGAAACCGCTGAAGTTGTCGTAGTGACCCATGAAGTTAAGGAAAGCAATTTTCAGGCGGCGTTGGCCGAACTGCGAGAGTTTGCCAATATTCAAAATGTGCCGAGTGTGCTGCGGGTGCTGTGAGGGTGGCAGGGTGTGAGGGTGGCCGAGTTTTCCCATCAGTTGAGCGGTCGGGATTTGTGGGCCTGGCGATCGCAGGCCCGGGCTCAAGCTCAAGCACACCAAATTGACTTGGCCGAGGTGGATTGGTTGCTGCGAGGCTTGTGTCAGGTGGAGCCGTTATCGCTGCGGTTAGGGACGCTGGCCCAAGCCGTGGCCGTACCGGCACAAGTGACCGTGGCGGAACTTGCGGCTCGGTGGCAAGCCCGCGTGAGCGATCGCGTCCCCATTCAGCATTTAGTGGGAACGGTTGCCTGGCGTGATTTCACCTTACAGGTATCGCCTGCGGTCTTGATTCCCCGGCCCGAAACGGAGCTGGTGATTGACCTGGTGATGGCCTGGGTGGCGCAACGTGCCCAGGCAACGCCGCTCCGACAAGGCACGTGGGTGGATCTGGGGACTGGGAGCGGGGCGATCGCCCTCGGCTTAGCCCAGGCTCTGCCCCAAGCCAAGATTGTCGCGGTGGATGTGAGTGCGGCGGCGTTAGCGATCGCCCAACAGAATGCGCTGAACAATAGCCTGAGCGATCGCATTCAGTTTCTCCAAGGCTCATGGTTTGAGCCCTTAACAGTCTGGCGCGGCCAACTGGCCGGGATCGTCTCAAATCCGCCCTACATTCCCACCGCAGTCGTCTCGACGCTGGAGCCCGAAGTCGCCCAACATGAACCGCCCTTGGCTTTAGATGGTGGCGACGATGGCTTAGCTGACATTCGACACCTGGTGGCGACCGCCCCGGACTATTTGGTCTCTGGTGGCCTGTGGCTGGTGGAGCATATGCAAGGGCAAGCCGTCGACATTGAGGAACTGCTGACAGCCACCGACCAGTTTCGCGCTATCCAGTCTGTGCCAGATTTGGCAGGTTGCGATCGCTTCGTCCAGGCCGTGCGACGTTAACCGCAGGCGGCGATCCCCGACTGCCGAGTCGCAGTCACGATCAGTCCGCCGCTAAAAACCGCTGTAGCATCTCTTGATGGATGAGGGCGCGATCAACCCGTGACTGAATCTGATCGGGGGAGGCGGGCAGGCCATTGGCGTAATGCTGCAGCCAGGCTTGAGTCATGGCAGCAACGCTGTCGGGCCATGCCTGTAGGGCAAAGTCAGACGGCACGGCCAGGTCAGCCTTGGGAGCCATTTCCCAACCGGGCATTGCGAGGTCTTCGGCCAGGTAGGTCACTTTGGGGTCATAGCTGAGGGCAAAACAGCGACAGCCTTCCGCCGCCGCCATGATCAGCGCATGGAGCCGCATGGCGATCGCCATTTCTACCCCGCGAAAGACCCCTTTGAGCTGGCGGGGATCGGTCAGGGACAGGATTTGGTGAGGGCCAGGGAGTTGGGGGGCGATCGCTTCGGCAATGGCCAAATCTTTGCTGGCTTGAAACGGGACTAACAAAATGCTGGTGCCCGTGGCGGTTTGAAAGTTCGCCAGGGCTTCGCCAAAGTTGGCCAGGCGATCGGGCGTTAACCAGGGGTGACTCCGCAACGACACCGCCACGCGCGGAGCGGGAAAATCTGCCAGCCCCGGCACTGGCATGGAACTCAACGCCCAGACGGGATCAGGAGAGAGCCAAGCCCGCACGCCCCAGTTAGCGGCTTGCGCCGCCGAGGCGCGATCGCGCACCGTCACCCCCGTACATTGGTGATACGTTGTGTACGCCAGCCGCCGCGTCCAGGCTCGCTGCAATGGCCCAATGCCCTGGGCCCAAGCGATCGTTTTCAGGCCGCGCAGTTGTGCCCACCGCATCAACCCCCCGTAGTAAAGCGGATTCAGGGCGCTAGTGGCATCTTGCATCAGACTGCCGCCTCCCCAAATAAAGCCCTCGGCTCCCTTGAAGGCGGCCCAGAGGCCCGCTAACGACTTGCGCGGATAAGCTGCGACGCCGTGGTCGCGGGTCGTCGCGGCCGGGTTGCCGGACAGCACCACCGGAGTCACCGGCGGCGGCAGCATTTGTAACAAAGCGGCCAGGAGCGCTTCATCGCCGCCGTTTCCCATGCCGTAATAGCCACACAGTACAACTCTCATCCTGACTCCGTTGACCCAAATGCCCCTCTTACCATACTGCTGAATCGATCGCTTGCAGGGCTCACCTCATCCGGCCAAAGGGTTGGTAAACCTGGCCGTTTGGGGGATGATGGGCACAGGCGATCGCCCGTTTACTAACAGAAGCGGCCCGCCGCCACTCGCGGTCACATCACGCTGGCCCATCCCCCGCTGTCATTTGCTGTTGCGAATTCTATGCATGCCCTCTCAATTCCCACCTGGATGGTGCACATCACCAGCGTCGTCGAATGGATCGCCGCGATCTGGTTCATTTGGGTGTTTGCGGGGGTGACGGGCCACACCGCCTGGCGCGCCCTGTCCTTTGGCATGTTGCCCTCGCTCATCAGTGCCATGTGTGCCTGCACTTGGCATTTTTTTGACAATGCCGAGTCGTTGGCTTGGCTGGTGACGCTACAGGCGGGCATGACGGTCGTGGGCAATACCACCGCTTGCTTGGCGGGCTGGTGGATTTGGCGACAGGCCAAACCAGCGCCAGATTCCGGGACAGAATCATCGCTCAAGGGCAGCTGAACAGACGCCTCTCAGAGAGTGAGTCCCAACGGATAGTGGGCAAATCCGGTAACGGCGGTAGGCAATAGTGTGGAGAGCAGCGATGGAAGCGTTATTTGATAAGCAAAATTTGTTCGCGATGTCGCTGTTTCCCTATTTGGGATTTTTGTATTTTGTGACGCGATCGGGGCAGACGCCGCGTTTGGCTCTCGTCGGGTTTTACTTTTTGCTGGTGTTTGTCGTGGTGACCATTCCCGCTGGCCTTTATGCGCAGCAGGTCTACGGGGCTGAACTTGCCAATATCGACTGGCTGCATGGCTCCGCTGAGTCGTTTTTGACGATTTCGAATATTTTGGTGGTGCTGGGCTTTCGGCAAGTCGTTGTGCAGCGGCAACGCGAAACTTCAGAAAAATAGTGCGCGGTTCGATCGCTCACGACCGGCATATCGTCAGTATTTGGGACAGGCTCGCAAGCCAGGTCCCGCCACTGGGCTGGATTCACCCCACCGACCTCTCACCCACTCATCACCCTCTCACCACCGGGAGCTGCTTGTCTCGCCGATCCTTTAGGGCTGCTGATGCAAAATGAGGCGGTTGCCGTCGGGATCGTAGGCATAGATTTCGCGGCCATGGGAGGCTTGGGTAATGGCTCCCGGAGGCGCATAACCGAGTTGGGTGAGCTGCGCGATCGCCCCCTCCAAATCTGCCACTTCGAGACACAGACTCATCGCGGCGCGGGCAGGCTGGTCAAATTCGGCTTGGTGGTCGGCTTGGGGTTGAAAGAGGCCAAGCTTGAGGTTAGCGATCGCAAACTCGGCGTAGCGATCAGCAATCAATTGGGTGGGCACAGTTTGCAGCAGCGCCTCATAAAATTTTGCCAATTCGTTCAGACGTTTGGTGGCCAGGGCCACAAAGGCCGCGTGACAAAAAGACTGCGACATCTTACGGATTCCAGGTCAGCTTATTTAGCGTATCGATTGCCGACTGCGGCTGCATCACTAACAGCATGACAGCGTAGGCCGAGCCGTGACGATCTCTATCATTGGTCATGGGGTGAGATCTGTGGTCTGGAGGAAGCCACGGCTGTCACTGCCCCTTAGCCTGAAGGTGAATAGTGAGTTTTGGAATGTGGTCATGCTGGCGCATGTGGGCCGCACTCCAGACTAGCTGAGATGGCATATGGAGATAAAGAAATGGTGGTGACTCCCGTAGCGCACAAGCTGGGTGACTATTTAGGCGATGAGGCGGACGATTTATTGAATCACACGGCTAAGGTCTCGAAAGCTTTGTTGCACTTGCCAGGCTCTGACTGGGTGTCGCGAATTTTTGCCCAGAGCGATCGCAACCCCCAAGTCCTTCGCAGCCTCCAGCAACTCTACGGCAGTGGCCGACTTGCGAATACGGGGTACCTGTCCATTTTGCCGGTGGATCAGGGCATCGAGCATTCTGCCGCTGCGTCTTTTGCACCTAACCCCATTTACTTTGACCCGGAAAACATCATCGAGTTGGCGATCGCGGGGGGCTGCAATGCCGTGGCGACCACAGTGGGCGTCTTGGGCAGTGTGTCGCGTCAGTACGCCCACCGCATCCCCTTTATCGCCAAGCTCAACCATAGCGAGTTGCTGACCTTTCCCAACACCAATGACCAGGTGATGTATGCCTCAGTCGAGCAAGCTTGGAACCTGGGGGCAGTTGCTGTCGGGGCGACCATTTACTTTGGGTCAGAGCAGGCCACGCGCCAGTTGCAAGAAGTGCGATCGGCCTTTGCCCGCGCCCATGAACTTGGCATGGCGACGATTTTGTGGTGCTATCTGCGCAACAGTGCCTTCAAGCAAGATCAGGATTATCACCTGGCGGCAGATTTGACCGGGCAGGCCAACCATTTGGGCACCACCATCGGAGCCGACATCATTAAGCAAAAGCTGCCAGAGAACAACGGCGGCTATCGAGCGGTGGCGCAAGCCACGGGACAAAAATTTGGCCGCACGGATGACCGCGTTTATGCCGACCTGACGAGTGAGCATCCCATTGACCTGACCCGCTACCAAGTTTTAAATTGCTACGCCGGGCGAGCCGGATTGATTAACTCGGGCGGTGCTTCGGGCAAAAACGATTTTGCCGCAGCGATTCGCACCGCTGTGATCAATAAGCGCGCCGGGGGATGTGGGCTCATCTCGGGCCGCAAAACCTTCCAGCGCGACTTTGCCGAGGGCGTCAAGCTATTTCACCTGATTCAAGATGTGTACTTGTCTGAGGCAATTACGATCGCTTAATAACTGTTCGTTAGGCCTCCAGCTACCGATAGCAAAACCTTGAAAACTCGCGATCGCTGCCTCTAATTTTCCCGGCGCGATCCCGCGTCTTCGCTGTTAAACAGGGCCGACCGGCAGAGGAAGCCCGACTGCGTTAAGATTGCGCCCGCCGCCGCCGCGCTCCGCGACGAGAACGAGTAGAAATGGCATTTTCAACCACCGCGCCCAGACCAAAGAAGATGGCGGAAAACGTCCAAAAGACTTCCCAAACCGCCCCTTCAATGTAGTCAGCTTGGTAGGCAAAAAACATGTCGGCAATGTAGAGGCAGAAGGCCGCGATCGCAATCAGTTTCCATGACTGAGAAAAGCGCCCGCCCCAAAAGGCCACCAGCAAGGTAGCTGCCACCACCACCAGTAGCCAATCGCCAAAAATGTACAAATAACCCACGACATCGGCAAACGGCTCTAGCAAAGTGTCAATGCTGACGGCCCAAGCAGGCGCAGTAGTCGCGGGCGCTGCTTCGACGGGCACCGCGTCCACTGGCGCGGGCTCAGCGGGGACGACTTCTTCAGGCACGGGCTCAACTGGAGCCGGTTCTGCGGGTGCGGGTTCTGTCGGCGCGGGCTCAGCCGGAGCCGTATCCTGTGCCCAGGCGGGCGCTGCTAAGCTGACCCAAGCGGAGACGGACGGCGGGGCGGGGGGAGCGATCGCCGTTTCGTCGCCGCCAAACTGGGGAAAAATCGCCAGCGCTGCCCCTAAGACCGCCACGATAAATACCACTGCCCATTGCTTCACATCCAGATTCAAACGGCGAGGCAACACAGCTTTAAACATGCCGATCGCCAAAAAGACATAGGACGACAGATAAAAGAAGTCGCCAAATGACACGGATGGATCAAGGCCAAAAACGTTATTCCACAGATAGAAAAAGATATTGCCACCGGCATACAGTAGCAAGCCAATCCCAATGAATAGCCAAACTCCTCGACCACTCACGATTTGGCTACTTTGCCAATTGCGAAAACATAAAAAGCTCGCAAATAGAAATGCGCCCGTTTCGATGATGGTAATCGTGTTGAGATACCACGTGGGCCGTGAGTCCGCGCCTTCTGGCAGCACACTGAAAAACAGGAAAACGAAAATCGCGACTAACGCCCAAGCGATCGAAATGGTGATCAGGGCATTGTTGGACAACAGCGAAGAAGAGGTGGAAGACTGCTTGCTCAATGGAATACGCTCCTCAGAGCACACAACAAGTTTGGGAAATTTCAACCCGTTGAGGTCGCTTTTGGGGCGCTCAAATCACAGCAGAATAAACCCAGTAGGTCTTGTTGTACCGCAATATCGCTAAACTGACGCACTAAATCTAGCCTGGGTTAGCAATATGTAAGGCAGGGTAAGGCAATTTTGGCGGGCTCGCTGCATCCCCCCAGACTTGCCAGCGCATAAAATCCCAGTAGACCGTGTTTCCACTTTGCACAATGCTTGAAACTAGCCGATTGAGTGCTATCGCGGGCAGGGTTGAACTGGGACATAATGCCGCCGCTCCTCATGTGCAGAGCAGGCTGGACAGACTAGCGCCACAGCTTGCCGGAGGGTGACATTGAGAGCCATCCCGTGAACTGTTTTTGCTCGCTATTCGAGAGGTCTTCCAAGGCCTCGAGCGATCGCTCCGTGAAATTAGCATTACCAAAGGCGTCTTTACCCAGTCGATGCATTTCCTCTAGCAACCGCTGCAAATGGTGCTCTTCCCAAGGGGGCACCTGGGTCGCTAGCGGATCCATCGTCAGTAGGGTTTTGACCGCCTTTTCAGACGGGACTTGTGGAAAGTGCCACTGCATCAACGCACGGCTAATTTCACTCTCAAACAAATTGGCTTGCTTCGCCCCAAGCAAATCTTCAATATCTAGAAACAATGCCTGCAAAATCAGCAGGCATCCTTGAATTAAGGCTTGGGCTGCTGGTTGGTCAGTGCCTTGGCTGGTGTCCTGATCTAACGCATCCAGCCGAATCTTACCCCAAATGCTGAAGCGTTCGGGTTCTTCTAGCAGCACACAAGCCTTCCCCCGATTGTCAGTCAGGTCGCGCCAGAGAGCCATGGCCTCTTCTTCTTGCGCTGCCGTGAAGACGCTCAGCAGTCGAAAGGTCTGCCCCTGATAATACAAAATCGGGATCGGCTGTTCTTTACTGGGATGCTGAACATTTTTAATCTCAACATCCTGGCGCTTAAGAATGAACATGATGCAGCGATTCGTGTCGGTGGAGTCAAGTTCAGAAAACTATCGGTGCGATCGCGCCTGATAGCTCATTCTGATCGGACAGGCAACCCTCTCAATTAAGAGAGCGTAGGGCCTTTCAGCCCTACGTTATTGATACCTTACATTAGCCCATACAGTTAGTTCGCCAGCATGAATACTGGAAACTTTGCATCAGATGATATTCGCTGATTGGGAGAACCGTGAGCCCTCTCTATACGCTCGGCTACTAGCCAATTAAGCGAGGCCAGGGCTGATCTAGACTTTCAGGAACCTACATCAGCTGCATGGGGAAGGGCTGAAAAGCTTGACGAGACTGACTTCTTGTATCATCACCGCTCAGGTAGTTGCTGATTTGTCAGGAGAATAGATAATAGAGTGGAGATCTGTGCAGCGACAAATCTCGATTGGGGCCTTTAGCTCAGAGGATAGAGCAACCGCCTTCTAAGCGGTCGGTCACAGGTTCGAATCCTGTAAGGCCCGTCCTTCAAAGTTTCTTATAGAAACGAGTTTCAGTATCAATAGTATGTCTGTATGTCTGGCTATATAGCGCGATATAGGCGGAAAATTAGGGCAGATTTAGGGCAAGTTTAGGACAGTGGGACAGCAATCTTTGGAAGCCGTAAACCAGCGGCTAAAGGCTGGTGGGGTAGGGGTATCTGTCCGTCGTCGGGGGAGTCGGCTAGCTTTGCGGGCAACATTGCCCCCAAAGCCAGGATCAGGAAAAGACCATCCACATCAACAGGACATATCCCTTGGCATTTATGCCAACCCAGCAGGGTTGGAAAGGGCTGAAGCTGAAGCGAAGAAATTGGGGGCACAGTTGGCCTGCAAAGAGTTTGATTGGGGCAACTGGGGACGGTCAGGGCCACCAGCGCCTAAAACTGCTCGCGATTGGATGGAATCGTTCAAAACTCACTATTTCCAGACTCATGAACTGTCAGCGCTTACCTGGCGGAAGCACTGGCAGACCTACTTCGATCGGCTGCCCTTGGAACGACCATTGACGAGCACGGTCCTAGTAGCAGTGGCGTTATCCACGTCGGAAAATACCCGTGCCCGCAAGGAATGCTGCAAGAAATTTCAAAAACTCGCAGACTTCGCTGAAGTAGATTGTGACCTGATCCAGTACCAGGGCCGATACTCAACGGGGCGCAATGCCTGCCCCCGTGAGTTGCCCCTGGATGAAGATATCGCTAGATGGTTCAGCAAGATTCGGTATCGTCCTTGGGCATGGGTTTATGGAATGTTGGCCGCCTATGGACTACGTCCCCATGAGGCCTGGTTTTGTGAGTTTGTGGAGGGCGACTATCAGCAGGCATTGCAGGTGACGCAGGGCAAGACTGGCCCGCGTCTGGTGTACCCGTTGTACCCGGAATGGGTACAACGATGGGGGTTAGTGAAGGTCAGTCGTCCTCAGGTGACGGTGCCCATAAAAGATGATGGGACACGGGACTATGAGGAATATGGACGGCGGGCTTGTCGTCAGTTTACCCGCTACAAAGTCCCTTTTCTGCCCTACGATTTACGCCATGCCTATGGAGTGCGAGGGTCTGTGAAATTTGGACCCGCTCACGGCCTAACGGTACCAATCATGGCTGCCTGGATGGGGCACAGTCCCACAGTGCATCTCAACTTATACAACCGCTGGATCTCTGGGGCACAACAGCAGCAGCAGTATCAGCAGTTCTTAGACCGAACCGACGGGCCATCTGCTCCCTAAGTGTGCCAGCGTTTTTCGGGACGTTCTGCCAGTCGTTTCTGGCATTTAGGAATATTGAACTGATATCGAGGTTTGCTGGCATTGGGTTTGCGGCGATCTCGCACCTCACACCCTACCCGTAGCAGTCCACCGCGCACGGCTTCCCGTAATTGCTCTGGGCTGTCTAGTCCCAGCAGTTCATAGGCGTCTTTGGTGTCGTACCACTGGCGTTTGCCGCCAATGGGGGCGTTGCCTACCCCGAGCATTTCAGCCAGAACTGCCCGCACTGCTTCACGTAGTTCAGATTCTGGTATCAGGCGTTCTTGGTTCACCTCAAGCTACCTCCCTCTGTCGCCCTTGACACTTCAACCATTTCTGTATGTTCGGATCGTGCTGAGCCAGCCAGCGCCATAGGGTACGCTTTTCAGCACGATCTAGTACCCCCAGCAGGTCTAAACAATCGTCAATATCGGCCCTGGTTAGCTGCTGACGGATTACGGTAATCAGCCAGTGGTGAATGTCTCGGCAGTCTTGGTTGGTCACGATCCCTCACCTCCCAGCAGGTCAGCCAATTCGCGATCGCTCAGCGTTTCCAGTGGGGGCGATTCTGCCGTGTCAGAACTATCAGGATCATTGGATGGCCTGTGAAAGGATCCATTGATCACGCTCGGATCCCTCAAGTGATCTATCTTTTCCCCTTGCCCTGATTGAGATTCAGCCGACAAGGATCCGTTTGCCTGATTGTTGGATGAAACCTCTTTTGGTGGGTGTATGACAGTGTCTGGAGGGATCTCAGGGAGATTGATTGCGTAGGCCCAGGCTTTGCCTATGCCGGAAGGCTTGCGGGTGACAATGCCAGCGGTCATCAGTTCTCGGCAAACTCTGCCAATACTGCGACGTTTCCCACCAACCACACTTTCGATTTCCTCAACGGTGAGGAATTGCCCCCGGTGGTGAAGCAGGTAAGCTCGTACATTTTCTCGAAGGGTGGCCTGATCGTCAGGTGTAAAGTCCCCGTCGAGGGGGGAACCATCCCAGTTGCAGGGAAAATTGTATTCCCAACTAAAATCTTCGAGGGATAGGGACAGATGCCACGCATCACTCCCGGCGCTACGGGAACCCACTCGCAATAGAACTCGCTCAAGGTCATTGCTGGGGTCTTTGGGCCGCACCAGCATCAAGTTTTCACTGGCCGCCGCTGGTACGGAGTAGGAGCCTGCCATCTTGCCAAGCCCTGCCTCCACCGCAGACTTATTAGTGTGATGGGTGACGATCGCGGTAACTCTGAGTTCCGCACAAAAGTCTTTCAGGTCGTATAGCCAGTTCCCGTACTCCGGATCTTTGGCACCGAATCCTGCCTCCCGCTGAATACTGGTGAGGGAGTCGAAGATTACCAAGTCGATGCCCCACTCCTGGCACTTGCGTTTCAGCCAGGGTGTCATAGCTGGGCTGAACTTAAATATCAGCCTGACGTGATCGCCAAGCCTGTCGAGTCCCCTTGCTCGAAAACGTTCCTGACAGTCAATCGGACTTTCGTCTGTCTGTACGATCAATACCCGCTGTGGCTGTGGACAGTGAAAGCCCTGCCAAGACTCACCCCGAGCGGCATGGTGTGCCAACTCATAGACAAACAGAGTTTTCCCAGTTTTAGCTTCTGCAGCCAGGATAGTGACGCGGTTTGACAGAATGAGTCCCTCAAATAAAAATTCTTGGGCACCCAAGTCCAACGCGCTAAACTCAGATGCAGTGAATATTTCCACGTCCTGGGGCCGCAATCGGGTATTGCGTTCCAGTTCCAACAAATCGCGCTTGCTGTACCCTGTCTGCCTGACCAAATCTTGGAGTAGCTGCCACTGCTGATCGGGTGCCTCACATTCCCTCCATGCCTGGAGTCGGGAAAGGATTTCGTCTAAGGATAGTTTGGGGAGTTTTGGTAGGGGGCTGCTCTGGGGACTCTCCAGTTCCCGTCGGGGGCCAACCGCCGCCAAAATCATTTCTTTGGTCGCGCCGTTCTCAATCCAGTCGGCTACGTCGAAGCCGCCGGACTTCGGCAATCGCTCCCACAAATAGCTGTCGGGATTGGCGTACAGCCACTTCGCCCCTAGGTAATCAGCACCGATCTGTTCTGCGTACTTGATACCCTGCTGATCCATGTCGGGACAAATCACCAGGTGATCGGCGGGGAAAACTCCTTGGTGAATCTCTGACTTATAGCCTTTAGAACCGCCCGCCGTGGTGGTGGCTGGTAATCCCAATTTCCAAAGCGCATCTGCTGCGGGTTCACCCTCTACCCAAAATATAAATCGGACACCATTATCCAGGGCTTGCAAACATTCCCGGTGTTGGTAGAGAGCAACCGTCAGTTCTTTAGGCTCCTTGCCGTTAACCAGCGATTTCTGCCAGATTTTTCGCCGCCGCCCATCACCATAATCTTCCCGGCAAACTTCTAAAACGGGCTTACCCTGGACGTCGGCATAACTCCAGACTCGCTTCTGTTTGGGCCGGGTCGGTTTCTGCCAGAGTGGAGCCACAGCATTCCGGATTTTCCGTTTACCCGCCTCGGTATCGGCACAGTTACAACCGAACGCTCCGTATTTACCGGATTTCAGATTAATTTTAAAATTTGGGGCACCGCAAACGGGACACTGATAACTACCCTCGTGGGGGCCGTGGGAACCGCCGTCAGGGGTGAGAGCGTCGAGGTGGTCAAGTATCAAAAATGTCATCATGCTACCTCCAGGATCTGGAGGTGCAGATAAGCGATCGACTGCGACTCACATAACTTGCAGGCTATGCTTGCTCGTTGCGAGTCATTGAAGCTAAGATTAAACATGTGAAATTAAGCCCTCCTTGGGCTTGAAAATTTTCACCAGTAGTCAGTTGGAAGCTCATTACTGGTAAATTTGATGATTTTGTGTCCCCTGGAGTGCTACTTACTCACAGGGGAAATTTTTTTGGCTGTTAGTAACTACGAATCCGTCTGTTGGAGCCGGATTATCACTAGTTTGAGCAAATCTGGTTGCTCAATAAACGCGCGGATTACCGTCGACGGAGTTAGTCCTGCATCACCAGCGATCTCCAAGAGGTGCTGCCAGTGTGAAGTAGTTACACGCACCCCAATTCGCTGCTCAAAAATCCGTCGCATAGTACACAGGTTCTCCGTCGAACATGCACCAAACGTAGCCCAATCAACTCCAATTGCTCAAGTCAAAAAGCGCTCGAATCACGCTTTGTAATTGTGATCACCAGAAAAATAATATTTTTCTGGTGATCACAATCATGAAATACAAGCCCCATGCGGAACGTAAAGATCAAGGACTGTCCGTTTTTTCGGATTTATCGAAAAAACGGACAATGTGAATTTTTGTTAGTCCGAGAATTCTAACCTCAGGTTTTGCCATGTCAGTCTGATCGGAACCTCTTGCCACAGCCTGGTTAATGCCCAGTGACACAAGCCAGGGATGTGCTCAGTCATGACAGGGTCATTCGGCTCTCTACCAAGATTTCTTAGCTTCCCTTCCAAGCAGTAAGCAATCACCCGCTTCGTATTTGTGACGTGTAAGTAATTTTCTGTGGGATATAGCCTCAGAAACTCCTGAACTAGGCGTTTCAAGTCTTTGTTCTTTGGTGCATTTAAGTTCTGAATCAATGAAACTGCTGTTTCGACGCTCTCTTTGCACTTCGCTTTTAGCTGATTAACATTGCAGAAACCCTTCTCTTTATGGCAATACACTGAGTAGTTCTGAATAGACCTAAACGGCTTCAGCTTAGAAACTTTGAGGTTGCGAAACCCCTCCCTCAATAGCTGGTCTTGACCGGGGATAGAATCACACAACAAGAATTCAGCCTCCAGTAAGGTGGAAGCAAAAAAATTAACTGCGCTGCAAAGTAAGGACATCGATCCTAATCTGACTTGCTTAGCATGAGCAATCTTTTTCTGAATTCCCTGATCATCTTGAGTGCTAGATTTACTTTTCATCAGCTCGAAACAAAAATCTAATTGTTGGAGATTTAGATCACAGAATCTAAGCGTGAATTGCGCCCCCTCCAAATCTGATGTTGTCATTACACAAGCATTTCCATCAATCTTCTTCTTCCTGCCTCTATTTTCTAGCCCTAAAGCAGCTAATCCATGTGCCTGCCATGCATCTATTACATGTGAAACTGTTTTCCTATCAAAGCCGAGTTCTGTAGCGACTGCTGATGATGTCTTTCCACATGAACTCATCGAAATAATCTTTGCTCTATCCCTTGCGAAGGGTTTGATATTTCTTCCATGAGGTGAGCAGCAAATGAAATGCAAAATATTGGACTGTTCTGAAGTTAAGGATCCAACCTTTTTCATGTTCTAAACCACGTAATTTGATGGGATAATTAGTGTTTTTTGAATTTGAGTTAAAAAGCTATTTTCGGACAACACTTTAGATGTTCTTGAGTGTCCGAAAGAAAACGGGGGAACAGATTTATTCTAGAGCAGCCTAGCCAACAAGCAATTAAGAGTTTCAGCGTTGCGCTTGAAAATTGCCCAACCTATTAGTCAGCATCACTTCAGAAATGATTCTCTCTAAACACGAAAGAGCTTCCTCTATCTAAGGATGCCTTCTAATCTCCTTCTGAAGACGGCACATCGCCTTTCGACTCAGCTTCTCTCACAGCCTTCTCCACCAGAAAATTACAGAGGTTGGCGACGGGCCGCCCTTCAGCTTTGGCCCAGCGCTCCAGCTTTTCGTAAATGACATCAGGGACAGTGAGGCCGATTCGCTTACTCATCTCGTCAATTTGCTCAACATTCATGGTGCAACACCTCATAGTACGGCTTGGTTACGAGTAGTCGTTGAATTAAACGTATCAGTAACAGATTAGTATTGATCTATCACCGATCTGTGTATACCATGGTGGTCAGGTTAGGGCAAGTAAAGGCGCTGTTCGTCGTTACCTGTCGTTACCTGCCTGTGTGAAAGCTGTTGACGAGGAAAAGCGAATCTATGACTGCATTAACTGTCGCATCGGGGCAGAGTACGGCAGACATTGTCGAATTGATGCCAGTGGGTTTGGACATTGGTAACGGGGCGGTGAAGCTTTGCCTGCCAGGGCATGAAATTCGCGTGCCGTCCTATGCCTGCCCTGTGCATGAGAACCTGCATGACCCGCCAGAAACCGGACTTGTGGAATTTGTCGCGAGCAGTGCTGACAGGGAGGAACAGCGATGGTTAGCGGGCTATGCGGCTTATCAGCATAATCCGGAGGGGTATCTGAAGGTGGTCGATGACCGCCAGGGCAAGCTGACGTATGGCTTGCCTTTATTGCTGGGGGCACTGGCAACCGTGCGGTATCGCCCGGTTTGGAACATCTTCGTGGTGGCTAGCATTCACCATGCTAGAGCGATGGGGGAGGCGTTAACCCATCGTTTGCAGGGCAGGCACCTGGTACGGTTCAACGGGCTAGAAACCATCAGTGAGGTCTCCATCACGATCGCCAAGGTGTTGGATGAGGGAGCCGGGGCGATCGCCTACTGTCCAGAAGCGGATCGCACCCATCAGACTCTGGTCTATGACCTGGGCAGTGGGACAACGGTGGTGACGGTGTTTGGCCCTAAGGGACGGTTGATTGACCGTCAGGTCAGCAACCGCGGTGTCCAGAACCTGATTGACGCCATTGCCAAGAATCCTCGGATGATTCGGCGATTGGCGGCAGAAGGCGATCGCGAGATTATTCGCGATGGCATTGAGAGAGGAGATTTTATCTATGGCATTCAGGGAGCCTGGAGCTTTGAGGCGATCTATCGAGATGAGCTGAAGCCCTGGCTCTCTACTGTGCTGAAACCGGCCCTGAAGGCTGGGGCCAAATGGACACCCACCAGTCGGGCCGTGATTGCGATTGGGGGGGGCTCCGAATTGCCCCTGGTACGAGAACTGCTGCAAGGTCAGGGCATTACGCCGGTGCCTGAGGGCAGCTGGAGCAACGCTCGCGGCCTGAAGCGAATTGCGTTGGCGCTGGGAGGCTGATCATGGCTAACCGCAGAGGAATGAAGCATCCTCCTGTCCGCACGACCTTGACTGGGACAACGGTGAACCGGTTGCAGCGCCGGGCTGACCAGTTTGGAACCGAGGACATTGATGGATTGATTCAATGCGTTCTCACTCGTTTAGACACGCTGGAAGAGTGTCTGGGGTCGGGCACAACGCAAGTGCCTATCATGTCTGCTTCGGATTCGTTACCAACAGGGGATCCTGACCTGCAAGAGCTATCGGCACTGCTGGAATGATTCAAGACGATTCAAATATCTCGGGGAAATGGGTAATGGAAGAAAACACGAAGGCAACACAACCAGTTGTGCCTATTGACATCACACCAGCTGGGGCACTGAAGCGAACGCTGATGCGCTTGCCGCAGCGCACTAAGGTGTTGTGGTTGCTGGGGTTCGCCGGGCTCACGGTTATTGGCAGTGCAATCGCCGCTACCGTCATTCCGTCCCAGACCACAACGGTCTCCAATAATCCTCAAGCAGCCTACGACTTCATCACCACGGATCCTGCGATTTTGGCGGGTGTGAGTGCTAATGATGCGCCTGAAGCAGCTTTAGCCAAGCTGTATGAAGTCATGCCAGTCTTTGATGCTTGGCTGGCCGAGCAGGTTGATCGCGATATTGCCGCGTTGACCACGAATGAGTCGCTGCGGTTACTAGAGGTGGCCAAAGCGGAGGCCGCTAGCGGAGAGGTCGTTACAGCGGATCCGGTCAGCGACATTGACCTGCAAAATTGTCTTGTGCAAATGGAAGCCTATCAATGTGTCCTCCTGAGGTACGCCGGTGATGGTCTCCAACAGTTTCATGCCGGTTCTGAAGAGCGAGACGTTTATGAAGCGATGACGGGCTTGATTCGATATCGGGCTGCACTGATTGCGTTGTATCCCGTGGCGCAGGAAACGCCGGATATCCAATCCAGCCTCAAGGGGCTAGCGAACTATCGCCTGAGCATTTATGACATTGCTCGATTATTGCCCGCCGCGCTGGGACCCGAGGTGCAATTTCGAGCGCCTTTGGGAGAGACGACTCCAGCGGAAGCTCTGGAGGTCACAGACTAATGCTTTATCTGAGTGATGTTGTGCAGAAACGGCTGGCCTGGACGGCGACTGGGATTAGTGCGCTGCTGCTGGGGGCGGGCGGATTCTTGATTTTCACTAATCCGCAGATGGGCTCGCAGGACAGCATTCTACGGGCTTATGCTGCTGGCCGGACGCGGGAGACCTATCAGAGTCCCCAACGCTATACAGGACGGGCTTTAGGCTATGTCTCAGCGGCTCTGGGACTACCGCTGGGCGCAGTTGGTGTAGTGCTGAGCGATCGCCAGCCCCAGTCTTTAACTCCGACACCAATCCCTAAGGTCCTGCCGGATGGTCGCTTGGTTGTGACCGAAACAGCGCTGCGATCAGAGTTGCAGCAGCAAATTTCAGAACTACTTTACGCCAACGATTGGCTGCGGGCCTGTTTGAAGGCTCACACAGTCATCCTCTGTGGCGATATGGGTAGTGGCAAGACGACGATTGCAGCGGCGATCGCCCTCATCCGGGAACTGCTTTGGGGCTGGGAAACAATGATTCTGGACCCTCACGCTGATAGCAACTTATCGCTGTGGCTCAATGGCCGGGTGTATGGCTCTGAGCAGGTGGGCAAAGCCTCATCTGAACAGCAAATCTTTAAGGCCTGGCGGCTGTCGCGGCAGCGGTCTGAGCATCACCGGTCGATTGTGCTGGATGAGTTTAGTTCCTGGGGTGCTGATGCCAAGAGCTCGTTGGGCAGCCTGACGCCGGATGTGGTGAAACACGGCACCGCTGACGCCCGTAAGTTTCTTCACCACACCATCTACTTGGTGCATGGCGAGGAAAACGGGATGTTGGGAGGCAGTCATGTACCGACTGGATGGCAGGCCAAACTTAAACAGCGGGCAGTGGGTATTCGCCTAATCGCGGATTACGACGAGTGGGGCCAGCCTAACTTCACGGGCAAGGCCGCTTTCAAACCCGCTGGCCAAGAATGGGTAGACGAGAATTTTCAACCTTTTGCGATGCCCAAATCCCTGAAGCCGGGAGTGCTGAAGCAACAGATCGGGACTCATTTGGAGATTTTAGGGATTGGCGCTGATGTGGATAGCGACGTTGATTGTGCCGTCAGCGATACGGTTCGCAATGGTGTTGATACCCTGCTGGAACAGACATTCGATACGCCAGAGTTTCTAGAGCGTTTGGAGCGGATCGCCCGAGGTCCAGTGGTGGGTCATCCTTCTGAAGGGCTGGCGGCGTCGGAACCAGACATCGACTGGAGGCAGGTGCAGCGCATCCCCAAAGCGATCGCTTTATTAACGTACTTGAAAAAGAAAGCCTTGGGCGAAATTGATTCCAGAAAATTGCAACAAAACTGGGGCCGCCATCATGGCTTGGATGCATCGGGTATTCAGACGCTGCTAGATCAGCTAGCGCGATGCTCTGTGGGGGAATGGATCACGGCTGACAACACGCAACTGCAGGGCTGGCGACTGCGGGTTTCGCCGAAAAACTTACCGAACTGGGATTGATGTTGCGGTGTTGCATTGCCCGTCTAGCAAGGGATGCCGCGACGCAACTATAAGCAACATCGCAACACTAAAGCAACTCATTCAGCAACATAAGGAAGGAGTCAATCATGGCTAAACGCGACCGCGACCACAACACTATTCATTACGTACCCGCTGACAGCGATCGCGCCCGTCGCGACGGTGGCTTTGTTTATGAAGTCAGCACCGGATTCTATGGTGTCTGGTGGGCCATTACCCACCCAGGCAAGGCACTACTGCGAACCATTGGCTGCATCGGGGGCGTCTCGGCAGCCGCTTTCTTAGTGAGTGGAGCGGCTCACCTGATTGCTGGAGAACCAGGGACGGGGCAGTTCCAAGGGGCGGATCCCTCCGCAGCGGGGCGAGCAGTGACAGACATCGTGCGGCCCCATGTGGTGCGCTCCGCCAGTTACATCAATGACGCCACGATGAACCCGAATTTACGGTATCTCCAAAACCCAGATGAGTATCAGCCGACGGAGTATCGCCGATGATGGCTTGGCTATTGCGGCTGGGGCTGATTGTAGGGCTTTATGCCCTAGCGTGGCTGGATATGCAAACGCCCGGTTCCGTGCTTGAGGCGTTGCCGCGAGTGGAAATTACAGATGCAACTCACCCTATCGATTGAACGACGGCAATCCACCGCCGCGCAGACCTCCGGCCAATGGGCCTGGGGATTGACGATATTGCTGGCTTTGCCGCCCGTTTTACTGATGACAGTACCCGGCTGGCGAGAAGCGGCTGAAGCCTACTGCCGCAACGGGTTTAGCTGGCAACTGTTTGGTTTGACCATCCTGAAGGTTGTGCCGACGGTGGAGCCGACCGGGGCCGATGTTCTAGTTCAGGAGGGCGAGGTCATTGCGGGCTATGTCATTACCAGTGGCTATGGCTGGCGAGAGTCGCCCTGTCCCGGCTGCTCCAGCGACCATCGAGGAGTGGATGTCGCGACGCCTTTAGGAACTCCTCTCTATGCGCCGACACAGCCTGATCAGCAGGTGACGGTGGAGTGTTGGTGGGATGGTGGTGGCGGTGGCCAGGTCGCAGACATCACCACGCCCGAAGGCAAGACATTTCAAGCCCTGCATCTTCAGCGGTGTACGTCGGGCACTTATCAAGGGGGGGAGGTGTTTGCCCGGACAGGGGACACCGGCAATGGTACCGGACCGCATCTGGATTGGCGCGATCGCACGGCCGATGGGGGACATCAACCGCCGACCCGCCGATATCTGGCATGGGTTCTCACTGGGCAAATTCCCCACATGTCAGCCTCGTCAGAGTTGAGTGATGAGGAACTATGGTGTGCGATCGGCAATGCGGAAGGTGTGGTGAATCCCGATTGCACCCCTAATCAAAATTACTGGGGCCATGGCGATAGCGGCTTTCTGAACCTAGGGGCATTCAGCTATATCCATGGCGCGGCCTCTCCAGAGGAAGCTGATGCCAAACAGCTGGAGCGTTTGAGGGCTATTGAACCAGAGTTTGATAGGCAGGCGCAGGAAAAGTGGGGGCAACCGCTCAGCAAGGCGGCGAAGCTCGCCGCCCTGGATCTCCAAAACCAGAGTCCCAAGGCAGCGCAAGATTTCATTCACCATTTGCCAACCTATGATCCGACCCCTCAGCAAATTATCAATGCGCGAGCGACGGCGTTTGTGAACCCGATCACCGGAAAGCTTGAAGCCCCTGGATTAGATAATGATTGGGGACGAGTAAAGAGAGACCAAAAAAGGAGACTAGACAATCTCTTGAATTTTGCTCGCTGAGTAGAAATCACGTTAACTTCTGCAATCGGCTCATCATCCCCAAAGTAGGCGGTTTTAATTTTCCGAATTGATGAAATCTGATGAAATCTGATGAAATCCATAGGTTACAGAGTAATTCCTCTCCCACTGGCAAATCTCTGAAACTTATTGCCAGTGAACTTTGCAGCTACTAGAACATTTGAAACTCATCCAGAGACGCTGGACACAAAATAGATCAAAAATTCAAGCAAAATAGGGAGTCTATATTCAGCAAGTCAATATCAAAACCCTAAAGACCAGGAACTCTCATCAAATCGCCTTGATCTACCAGCATTTCATACTGAGAGCGGATAGCGCGGGCGATAATCTTGTCAGTCATCAGAACACCGGCTTCAATATTGCGCTCATGAGCAGCTTCCGAGAAGTTGGCCGAGGTGATAAGGCAACGGGCTTCGTCTACAACTACACACTTGGCAT
Source organism: Halomicronema sp. CCY15110 (assembly GCF_016888165.1). Taxonomy (GTDB): domain Bacteria; phylum Cyanobacteriota; class Cyanobacteriia; order Phormidesmidales; family Phormidesmidaceae; genus Halomicronema. Next base: position 74,903 of record NZ_JACSWC010000371.1, read on the forward strand.
GGAGGCAGGCGTTAGAGTCGGCACTCATCAACATGGTGCGAGGATCATGAAAGACTTCTGGAAGGCGCTGGCCTGGCCAGACATGGTTGCGAAAGGTTTCGGCAAACTTGCGCACCAGGACGGAGGCGGGAGTCGTGTCTTGATACTTCCGTTTGACGTTGAGGAACATGCGGACCTGAAGATCCGGATTGGCATCCATGCGCTCTGCCAGCGGACGAAACAGGGCATGTCCCTTCGGCCCCTGATCGACTGAGAAGCTAGAGATCAAAACGCTCGATTGGGCACTGCTGAAGAGTTCTCGAACAACGATGCCCGTATCACGGCTCTCGGTGCCGGGTACTTCTGGCCCCGTCCAAACTAAACCAACTTGGTCTTGTTGAGCTTGAGACTGGGCGCGTTCTGCCGCCATAAGCCGCAGCATATAGGCGATATGGTCAATTGCCATACCTTGGTGATAAAGCTGATTGAGCTCTGCCATCACACTGGGCAAGGAGTCATCAACTACGTATCGGTAGAGGGCGACTGCTGACGCTGGCAGACTCAGTCTGCCAGTGGCTAAGGCCTCAGCAATGTTGAGCAGGGCAGGACGACTCAACTTGAGGAAGGGCGACATTAGAGTAAGCCATCCGGGAAGAATTCGGCTCCCAGCCCCTCCACGGTACGAGTGACCAATGCCCGATCCAGCATTTCGTTACGGCGCTCACAGGACGTTTCGGCGATCAGGAGGCAACCGTGACAGGCCGCCCCGTGCAAGAAGCGATCTTCTTGCGGATCGTCGGGTTTATGTTGAGCGCACACTGGATCATTGGAGCAGAGACGTCCCTGCTCTAAAGCTTTGCCCAGGTGGTACTCTAACCGTCTACCGACTTCAACCAGGCCTCCGAGTGTGCCTTCAGAGCCGGAGGTGCCCGTGTGTAGGAGGATGCCGTAGCCGATATCAGGAAAGGCGTAAATGCGCTCACGAATGGCGCTTGAGGCGTAGCCACACTCCAGAGAGACTGAGGTGATTAAGAGATGGGACAGGGAGTGGAGCATGATGTAGGCAGCGCCAGGAAACTTCATCCGATCGCCAGAAATGCCTCGATTCTCGGCCCATCGCCGATAGCCTTGTTCTAAAGCCTGCTCTCGGGCTTTAACGGCAGGGCGGTTGAGCCAGTCTTTGATGAGTTCCGGCTTGAAGCTGATAAACACGCCTTCGCCCAGGTTTTCAATGGCTGGTACCCATTTAGGCTCAAAATCTAGGGTGGCCCGCCGGACACCAATTTCAAGGTCATCAATTTCGCCTTCGATATCGGGCATGGCAGCCTCAAAGCGGGTGAAGCCAATCAGCGCGACGACTTCTCGCAGGCGGTGGACCAGGACGACTTGATCGATAACGCTCTGCCATTGGGGCGCTAGTGAACTTGGACGTCGGGCGTAGCCTTGGAAAATCTTGTCGTCCGAAGGGGCTTCTTTCCCTTTCTCCTCAGGGCAGGACAGCAGCGCTTCGAGTTCAACCTGTTTGATACTTTTGTCTGGGGCCTGTTGATCGGCTTTACGGCGTTGGATTTCATTCCATACAGCTTCCGCTCCGAACGCAACCAAGTCAGCGAACTTGGGCTTCTTCAGTTCTTTTTTGATATCGGTGATGTCTTCAGCAAATTGAAGATCTTCTAGGAAGAAGCGATCCACGGATTTTTTCAGCTCTGCGTCTTGATCGGGCATGGAGATGACGCTGAGAATCTGGCTGAAGTAGGCGTTGCTGGCCGATCGCACCAGCAGGCGATTGTATTCTGG
>NZ_JACSWC010000372.1 GCF_016888165.1 Halomicronema sp. CCY15110
GTTGTCTGCCTTTGAGGCGATTTCCCGCGTCCTTACCTCACAACAAGCTGATTGGCTACTGGGTTGAGCAATTACCCTTATTTTTCTCTGTCCTTTACGTTAACCCACTACCTCATTTTGAATATCTCTATGGAGCCAGCCATGTCCGAGGTCGTCTCTCCTTCCCTACCCAGTTATCCCCAGACGCTCAAAGCCTTCTGGATGCCCTTCACCGCCAACCGCCAGTTTAAGACTAGCCCCCGCATGGTGGTGGCAGCCCAGGGTATGTACTACACCACCGCTGACGATCGCCAGATTTTGGACGGCACCGCTGGCTTGTGGTGTGTCAACGCCGGTCATGGGCGCAAAGAAATTGCCGACGCGGTCCACCAGCAATTGCTTCAGCTCGACTACGGCTCCGCCTTCCAGATGGGGCACTCCGGCCCGTTTCAATTGGCGGAACGGCTGGTGCAGTTGCTCCCTGGCGATTTGAACCATGTCTTTTTTACCAACTCTGGCTCGGAAGCGGTGGATACGGCGCTGAAAATGGCGATCGCTTATCATGCGCTGCGCGGAGAACCCAGTCGTCAACGGTTGGTGGGACGGCAGCGGGCTTACCACGGGGTGAACTTAGGCGGGGTCGCCGTGGGGGGCATTGCGACCAACCGCAAATTTTTCAGCGACCTGACTCCCGGCGTCGATCACCTCGGCCATACCCACCACCTGGAGCACAACGCCTTTAGCAAAGGTCAGCCGCAGTGGGGCGCAGCACTGGCCGATGAGCTGGAGCAGGTAGTCGAGCAGCGGGGGGCAGAGACCATTGCCGCCGTCATTGTGGAACCCGTTTACGGCGCGACGGGCGTACTGGTGCCCCCGGTGGGCTATTTGCAGCGGTTACGCGAGATTTGCGATCGCCACGGCATCCTGTTGATTTTCGATGAGGTGATTACCGGGTTCGGTCGCCTGGGGGTGCCCTTTGCGGCGGAATACTTTGGCGTCCAGCCTGATCTGGTGGTCGCAGCCAAGGGCATCACCAACGGCAACATCCCGATGGGGGCAGTGTTTGTGCGCCAGGGTCTCTACGACACATTCATGCAGGCGACCGACAGCGGCATCGAGTTTTTCCACGGCTACACCTACTCGGGTCATCCGGTTGCCAGCGCCGCTGGCCTCGCCACCCTCGATATCTACGAGTCAGAGGGATTATTCAGCCGCGCTCAATCGTTGTGGGCCGACTGGGAAAGTGCAGCCCACAGCCTCAAAGGCACTCGCCACGTCATCGACGTGCGCAACCTGGGCCTGCTCGCGGGCATCGAACTGGAGCCTGCCGAGAAACCCGGTGCGAAGGGCTTTGAGGTATTCCTGCGCTGCTTTGAGGCGGGAGTCTTCGTCCGCGCCGCTGGCGACAATATCGCCCTCTCGCCGCCGCTGATCATTGAGCCATCGCACATCGACCAGATCTTCAGCACCCTAAAAACCGTGCTCAATCAGGTTTAAGCCCAGACCTCCGAGGTTTTGAAAACCTCGGAGGTCTGAGCGCTAATCCTCCAAAACCACGGAGTGCCATTCCTTGCGCTGGTCGCCCGTAATGTCCATCATGACGTGCTTCACCACCGTGAACTCCTCGATCGCGTAGTACGACATATCCTTACCGATGCCGCTCTGCTTAAAGCCCCCGTGGGGCATTTCACTGGCGATGGGCAGGTGGTCATTGATCCACACCGTACCGCAGGCCAGCGCCGCCGACAGCCGCATCGCCCGCTGCACATTCAGTGTCCACACGCTGCCCGCCAAGCCGTAGGGCACATCATTTGCCAGCGTGATCGCCGCTGCCTCGTCGCTAAAGCGGTTCACCGTCACCACCGGGCCAAAAATCTCCTCCTGCACACAGCTTGCCGCCTGGGGAGCCTCCACCAAAATCGTCGGTGGATAGAAAAATCCCGGACCATCGGGTAAGACGCCACCCGTCGCGACCTGGATGCCCTGCTGCCGCGCCGCCTGCACATAGCCATCCACCTTTTGCCGCTGGACATCGCTGACCAGCGGCCCCATGTCGATCGCGTCAAACGGCCCCCCCAGACGGATTTTTTTCGTCAGCTCTGTAAAGCGCTCTAGAAAGGCATCGAACACCTCATCCTGCACGTAGATGCGAGTCGCCGCCGTGCAGTCCTGCCCCGTATTCATAAACGCCGCCGGAATCGCCCCCCGCGCTGCCGCTTCGATATCCGCATCGGCAAACACCACAAAGGGAGCCTTGCCGCCCAGTTCCAGCGTCACCCGCTTCACCAGCGGACTCGCCAATTCTGCTACCCGCTTGCCCGTGCGCGTGCTGCCCGTAAAGGTGATCATCCCGACATCAGGATGGGTGCAGAGGGCTTCCCCCACTTCCGCATGCCCCGTCACCACGTTGATCAACCCGGCAGGCAAACCCGACTCCAGGGCAATCTTGGCCAGCTCAATGGTCGTGATCGGCGTGTTGGGGGCAGGCTTGATGACGACGGCATTCCCCGCCGCCAGGGCTGGCCCCAACTTCCAGATGGCCATCATGAAGGGATAGTTCCAGGGCGCGATCGCCCCCACTACCCCAATCGGCTCCCGTCGCGTAAAGCTGGTGTAGCCCCCCACAAACTCGCTCGCCGCCGTACCTTCTTGACGGCGCACCACGGCCGCAAAATATCGCAAGTTATCGATCGCAAAGGGAATATCGCCCCCGGTCGTCAGCTTCATCGGCTTGCCAACATTTTGGCTCTCCAAGCGCGCCAGTTCTTCACTTTTGGCCTCTAACGCATCGGCAAACGCCATCAACGCTGCACTGCGCTCACCGACCGACAGCGCCCCCCACGCTTTTTGCGCCGTTTTGGCTGCGGCCACGGCCTTGTCAACATCGGCAGGCGTGCCTGCCGCGACAGTCGCAAAGACTTCGCCCGTGGCCGGGTCGATCAAGTCTTGGCTCCCACTCGCCACCGTTTCTTCACCAATTACCATCGGGTAGTGGGTCAGGTTTTTCAAAGTTTGCATAGCTCACCTGCCTTTGGGGTTCAGTCTGCGAATATTTCCAACCTTATACCCTGTTTCCAAGGACGATGAACCATCAAACTTGACAAAGCGAAATTTGGTAGTCCCTAACGGGTAAGGATACGGTGCTGAATTTCTAACGAAGAGGCGATGCCGCGATGGCAAAACTCTGTAAACCTGGAATCAGATTGAGATTGATTCAAG
>NZ_JACSWC010000373.1 GCF_016888165.1 Halomicronema sp. CCY15110
TCGAGATTCTCTTCGCGTAGTTGGTCGAAGTCAATCGCGCCTTTGTCCAGGTTCTCCTCCCGTAGTTGGTCGAAGTCAGGGGCGGCATGGCTCGTGGGGGCGATCGCAACAGTAACGGCGGTCAAGGCGGTGAGGGCAGTGAGGGCTAAAGCAATCCGTTTCATGATTTGAACTCCTGGTTGGTTGATTGGTTAATCATCTTGAGTTCTATAGTCGGGCTCACACCTGAGGTCGCCCTGACTGCCTTCTGAGCTGAGCTTAATCGCTACCTGAGAATTCTGAGGACTTGCTAACCCTGACCTGAATGCCCGTGAGCCCCATCACAAAGCCTCGGAAAACCGCCCCATCAATGGCAAAAGCGCCCTCCCCGAGGGGAGAGCGCTTCACATTCTTCATTCAAGCTCGCTGAGCGTTGCGGACTAACCGATGATTTCGGGAGCCGTCGCTGCGGCCAAGTCGAGGGGGAAGTTGTGAGCATTGCGCTCGTGCATCACTTCCATACCCAGGTTGGCCCGGTTAATCACATC
>NZ_JACSWC010000374.1 GCF_016888165.1 Halomicronema sp. CCY15110
TTCTCGAAAGTGACGACTTTCTCACGATGAGACTACCGATACTTTGCTCCCAAAACTTTTCTGCACCAGTGAGGGGTAAGGCTGTCGCGGTATTCGGGGATGATAGGACCGGAGTATTGGAGGCGATCTCGTCGTCCCTCGCAGGCGATGCGGCATCAGTCGTCGAGCATCTTGGTTTAGCGTTCCCGATTGGGCTGTCGGAGTAGAGACCAAAGTCTGACGCGGCAGAATTAGCGGATTGGTGGGGCGATCGCCTCTGCTTCTGCAATATCAGCTCTGACCGATGGGGTGATACGGCAGGGGCTTACTTTCGCTGGAGGCTCATAGTTGCTTTATCGAACCAAAATTCGTGCAGGGTGCCGTAAGTGACGGGCGATCACTTATGAATTTCCGGTCGGAGCCCGCGATCGCCCTGTAGCAAGAGGCGATCGGGCTCATCACTCACGGTAACGCCGGGGGCACCTGAACGGCCCCTAACGATTCCAGCGTAAAGCGCTGCGCCGGGGTTAATCCCTGGGTATGCCAGATGTTCATGCCTTCACAGAGGCGCGGCACGCTCAGCACCTGTTGGCATTGCCCCGTTTCGAGATCCCATAGACAGATCGTGCCATCTTCGCTCGCGCTCACGAGCTGCGGCGGCAGCGGGGATGATGGGGGGCTAAACGCCACGCTCCAGATCCGATGGCGATGACTGGTCAGGGTCTGGAGACAATTACCCGTCGCGACCTCCCAAATTTTGATGGTTTGGTCGTTGCTGCCGCTGGCGATCCACTGACCGTCGGGGCTAAACGCCACCGATTGAATCCAGTGGGTATGGCCGCTCAAGGTTTGCAAACACTCACCCGTCGCGACCTGCCAGACTTTCACCACGTGATCATCGCCCCCACTGATGAGCATCTGGCCGTCGGGACTAAAGGCGATCGACCAAATGCCGCTCGTGTGGCCGGTGAGCACCTTTAAGCAGTCCCCGGTCTGACTATCCCAAATGCGGATGGTTTGGTCATCACCGCTGCTCGCCACCCAGGGTTGCGCGGGATGAGGCGAAAACACGACACAGCGCACCCAGTGGGTATGCTCCTGAAGTTGCTGCAAACACTCGCCGGTTTGCACCGACCAGAGCCGGACTGTCTGGTCAGTGCTGCCACTCGCTAGCATCAGGCCATCAGGGCTAAAGGCCACCGATCGCACCCAACTCAAGTGCCCCTGCAGGGCTTTAAGACATTGTCCCGAAGTCTGATCCCATAGACGGATGGTGTGGTCGCTGCTGCCACTGGCCACGAGCGCTTGGGTGGGACTACAAGCCACCGATCGCACCCAGCTGGTATGGCCGGTAAGGGTACGGGGCGCTTGCCCTGCCGCCATGTTCCATAGGCGGACGCTATGATCACAGCCCCCAGTCACTAAAGTGTGGCCATCCGTGCTAAATGCCAGCGCAAGAATGCCGTTGATGTGACCGCGCAGTCGCTTAGTGCATTGTCCCGTTTGGACTTCCCAGAGCTGCACGGTTTGGTCGCTGCCCCCCAACAGTAGATGACGGCTATCGGGGCTAAAAGCGACGGACCAAATATCTTGAATTGAGCATTGCAGCGTCTGTCGGCACTCGCCAGTACTGAGTTGCCAGAGCTTCACTGTTTGGTCGTTGCTGGCGCTGGCAAGCAGTTGGCCATCGGGACTAAAGGCCACTGATTGCACCCAGTTCGTATGTCCCTCAAGGGTCATGCGGCAGGCCCCCGTGATGGCATCCCAAAGCTTGATGTGGCGATCGCGACTGCCACTGGCCACGAGCTGACCATCGGGACTAAAGGCCACCGACTGCACCCAGTCGGTATGTCCCAACAGGGTTTGGCGGATTTCGCCCGACGGGATGTCCCACAGCTTGAGGGTTTGGTCGTTACTCCCACTCACCAAGCGTTGACTATCGGGGCTAAAGGCCACCGACCACACCCAGTTTTGGTGGCCCGTCAAAATTTGGCTGCAGGTGCCCGAGGCCACCTCCCACAGCCGTACCGTTTGATCATTGCTGCTACTGGCTAAATAGCGACCATCGGCACTAAAGGCCACCGACCAGACCCAATGCTGATGGCCCCGTAACGTGGCTAAACATTGCCCGGTTGCCACCTGCCACAGACGAATCGTGTGGTCTTCACTGCCGCTGGCGAGCATCGTCCCATCGGGACTAAAGCTCACCCCATGCACCCAGCCCGTATGCCCTTGATAGAGGGTCTTTTTAGTCCCGTCAGCAGTTTGCCAAAGGCAGATGTCATTGTCCGTGGTGGCCGTGGCAAAGTGCTGACCATCGGGGCTAAAGGCCACTGAGAGGGTACTGGCAAAGGTTTCCGTCAGCACGGAACGGCATAGGTCAGCCTCGGCAAAGTTAACGGCTCTCAGGTTGGCCCCTTCTAGATACGCTTGCCAAATGGTTAAAGAGGAAAAGTCATACCCACTCACATCGATGCCCATTTGCATCAAGAGATTGAGAATGTTGCCCGCCAAATAACCGGGAGCGTGAGGCAGGTGTGCTTGCTGCCAGTGCAGCATTTGCATCAAATGGCCCGCAATTAGCGGGGGCGTTTTAAATTTAGCTTGCAACTGACTGATTAAGGGCTGAAGGATCAGCCGGATTTGCCCTTCCCGCACATAGTCTTTGCTCTGAGCCTTGATCAACGCATGGGTGGTGAGCAGTTGGGGAGTCTGGGCCTGCACGATCTCGGCGTAGGCTTGGTTGACCAAGCGCTCGGTCAAATATTCCATGATCACGGGCTGAATGCTGAACTGGCCTTGATGGCGCTCAATCAGCGATCGCTGTCCCAGGGAATTCAACGCCGTCAGAATGGTGCGTTGACTGGGGGCCGTCACCAGGTCTTGGCACAATGCCCTCAGCGATAGGGGTTCGCGGGCAATGGCCAGCCAGTAAAGAATGGTTTGCTCTAATGAGGTGAGGCGACTGAAATGTTGTTCCAGCAGTTCATCAAGGGCTTCGACCACCATCGTGTTTTGCTGCAGAAAAGTAGCAATATCCCCATCGAAGAGATCCTGAACCGTGGTCGATACCATCTTGAGGGCCAGAGGATTGCCCCCATAGCGCTGGATGAGTTCTGCCAGGTCGGGCGAGAAGGGGGCGGTGACGCCTTTCGCTAGGAGCAATTGATGGCCGGTTTGGGCGCAGAGTCCCTTGAGATAAAGCGATCGCACCGGCATCGCGGCCCCTTCTAACACCGTGAACTCGCGCGGCTTTTCCCGGCCATTGAGCACCAGACAGCTTTGATGGCCCGTTTCACCGACGCGCCGAAAAAACTGCCCATAGGTCTCATAACCGGGACAATACTGTCCCGCCCATTCGCCCTCCTGCAAGATGGTTTCCGTGTTGTCCAATACCAGCAGGCAGCGGTGGGCAGTGAGGAGGGCCATCACCTGTTCTAATTGCTCATCCAAGGCGTTTTCTCGATGGGACCAGCTGATGCGAGTAAAGGTCTGCAAGAGGTTGGCTAACAGGTCGGCGAGGGGGGGCGCATTACGCAGCGATCGCCAGAGCACCACATCAAATAACGGTAAGGGCACGCTAGCGTGGCCGGTCACGGCCTCAGCAAGTTGCCGGGCCAGCTTCACCGAAAAATGGGTTTTGCCAATGCCGCCGACCCCAAAAATACCGACGAGCCGACATTGGTCGGTCACGATCCACTGCCACAGGGTCGATAATTCCGACTGGCGACCATAAAAAATGTCCACATCCCGCGCTTCGCCCCAATCCTGGTAGGCGCTTCGTAGCGTTGGGGAGTCCCTCACTGGGGGGGGAGGATGTATTGCTTCCCCGAGGTCGCTCACCGTTGCCGTGGGGGTAACCGCGATCGCATCGGCCCCGCCCTCGTTCGCTAGGTGACGTCCCAAAACTGCGTAGGCGTTTGATTTCGTGACTTTCTCCCCCAGCGCTGTCGATAAGGTCTGCCAGAGCTGCGGCCCGACATGCTTGCGCAGGTAGTGGGCCGAGTAACCGTAGGCATCAGCAATCTGGTCGTAGTTTTGGCGATCGCCAGAACTGGCGGCTTGTAACAGCACGCGCGCTGGGGCAGGCAACGATTTGCCCGTTTGCGCGCTGACCAGAGCCTCGGCAAAGGTCACCAGGTCTGGATCAGACAGAGGGCGAGAGTCGCGATCGCGGCTGAGCATTAATGTTCAAATACAGTATGGAACCCATTGCCGGCATCCTACTGCGCGGGGGGCTGCCGCACTGATCACCTGGAACAAACCTGGAACTTTGGGACAAAAATTCATGGCCAAGTCCTAGAAGATGCGGTATCGACAGCCGTAGTCTCCCCCCTGATAATTGCAGTCACGTTTTCACCGTTGTCTGTACCGCACTCAGGACGTTTAATCTATGCCTTCTCCTCCCCGCTTTCCCCTGTCCCGTCGCCACATGATTCGAGGGTTGTTGGCCGCTGGAGCCTTTGGCGCGACCTCCCAATTCTGGACGGCCTGCTCTAGCGACTCCACCGCCGATCCGGAAGCCACCGAGCCCACCGCCGCCGCCGCCACTGATGAGCCACTGGTCATCGGTATTCTCTATGTCGGCCCCAAAGATGACTACGGTTGGAACCAAGCCCATGCCGAAGGGGCGGCAGGCATTATGAGTCTGCCCGGCATTAAAGTCGTCGAAGAGGCCAATGTGCCGGAAACCGCCGCTGCCGCCGAGACGATGCGCAGCATGATTGTGCAGGACGGGGCCACGGTGCTCTTCCCCACCTCCTTTGGCTATTTTGATCCCCATATTTTGGCCCTCGCGGAGGAGTTTCCCGAGGTGCAGTTCCTCCACTGCGGCACCTTATTTGAAGAAGGCAAACACCCCAACAATGTCGGCAGTTATTTTGGCTTTATTGATGAAGCCTATTACGTCGCCGGGATTGCCGCGGCCCACGCCTCTAAAACCGGGCAAACCGGCTTTGTCATGGCGAAGCCGATTCCCCGGATTGTGCGAACCCTCAATAGCTGGATGCTGGGCGCGCAATCGGTGAACCCAGAGGCCACGACTCAGCTGATTGTCACAGGCGAATGGAGCGACCCGGTGAAAGAGGCGGAGGCGGTGAACAGCATGGCCGATCAGGGGATTGACGTGATCACCTGCAATGTCGATAACGCCAAAGTGGTGATGGAAACTGCTGAAAAACGCGGCATCTTTTGTAGCGGCAATGGCGTGAATCAGGCTGCCGTGGCCCCCAAGGGCTACCTCACCGGGGCGGAATGGGATTGGACTGGCGTGTACACCAGCTATGCCACCATGATTCAGGCCGGGAAAACCCTGATGAACGGCGGCATTCCCCATCTCTTTTTAGGAGGCTTAAGCGATAACTTTGTCAAACTGTCGCCCTACGGAGCCCCCGTGAGCGAAGCGGCGAAAGCCGAAGCGGAGCAGGCCAAAGCGGGCCTGATCGATGGCTCTTTAGTGGTTTACACCGGCGAAATGAAGGACAACACCGGGGCCACGGTCATCCCAGCGGGGACGGAGTATAAGCCCGGTAATCCCGAACTGGAGAAGATGGACTGGCTGGTCGAGGGTGTGATTGGCGAAATTACGGGTTAATGACGAGGGGATGGTCGATGAATCTGTTTCCCCGCTGGCGATCGCACCTGGAAAGCTTTTGCATTCCGGTAGGAGCGCTACTGGTGGCTTTGCTCTTGTTCGGCGGCCTGTGCGCCCTTGAGGGCTACAATCCGCTGGCGGTCTACAGCGCAATTTATCAAGCGGCCTTTGGCTCTTGGTTTGCCTGGCAAAACACCCTGCTCCGCGCTGCGCCCCTGATGCTGAGTGCCCTCTGTACCGTTTTACCGGCCCGCCTGGGTCTGATCGTCATCGGCAACGAAGGAGCCTTAGTGTTGGGGGGGCTGCTGGCCGCGATGACAGGAGTTTGGTGGGTCTCGGCACCACCGCTGCTGGGATTGCTGGCGATGGCGATCGCGGGCATTCTGGCAGGGGGGCTATGGATTATGCTCATCGGCGCTTTGCGGCATTTTCGCGGCGTCAATGAAACCATCAGCAGTTTGTTGATGAACTACTTAGCGATCGCCTTTCTCAGCCATATGGTAGAAGGCCCGTGGCGCGATCCGAGTTCGCTCAACCAGCCCTCCACCTTTCCCCTGCCCGATGCCCTGCAGTTGGGGAATCTGCCCCCATCACGCATTCATTACGGCTTGCTGTACGGCCTGGTGGCCTGTGCGATCGCCCACCTGCTGATCCAACGCACCACCTTTGGCTTTGCGGTGCGAACCGTGGGGGGCAATCGTCGTGCGGCTCGTATCGTCGGGCTGGCGACCGGGAAACTGACCCTGGCGATTTGTTTTCTGGCGGGCTCTTGCGCGGGCTTAGCGGGCATGGTGGAAGTCGCTGCCGTCCACGGTCGAGCCAATGGCGCGCTGAATGCCAATTACGGCTACAGCAGCATCCTGGTCGCTTTTGTCGCCAAGCAAAATCCCCTCACTGTGATTCTGGTGGCGATTTTGCTGGGGGGCATTTTGGCCAGTGGCAGTCTTTTGCAGCGCGCCCTAGAGATGCCCGATGCCACCGTCATGGTCTTGCAAGGCTTAATTTTCCTCGTCATTCTCTATAGCGAGTCGCTCTACGATCGTCTGCCCTGGTTTCGCGAGCCGCCCCAACTGGAGGATGAGGCCGCACGGGGGATGCCGCCCCCCGTCTTAGCCGCGGCCACCGCTAAACCACCCTTACCCTCTGGAGACTTGCACCGATGACCCCCGATAGTCTGGGCTGGTGGGGCATTCCCCTAGCTATTTTAGGCGGCTTGTTGCGCGGCAGCGTGCCATTTTTATTCGTTAGCCTCGGCGAATGTCTGACGGAAAAAAGCGGCAAGATTAACCTCGGTCTCGAAGGCAGTTTGTTGCTGGGAGCCGTCACGGGCTATGCCCTGTCCTATCACAGCGGTTCTGCCTGGATTGGGGTAATCGGGGCGGGGGGGGCGGGCTTGGCCCTCGGCGCGATCCACGCCTGGTTAGTGCAGCAGCGCCGGGTCAACGACATCTCGGTAGGCATTGCCATGATGATTTTTGGCGGGGGCTTGGCTAACTATCTGGGTAAGCCCTATATTCAGCCGACCGCCCCCCAACTGCCCGCTCTCCATTGGGGCGACTGGAGTGATTTACCTGCCGTGCAATCGGCATTGCGGGTGAGTCCGCTGCTGTTGATTGGCATTGCGATCGCCTTCACGATGCAGTGGTTCTTTCGGGCGACCCGCTGGGGCCTCATCATCAGAGCCGTGGGCGAAAGTCCGACGGCTGCCAAGGCTATGGGCTTTTCTGTTGGCCGCACCCAAACTGCCTGCATCATGGTGGGGGCGGGGTTGGCGGGGATTGCCGGAGCCTACCTGTCACTCTATTTTCCCGGTAGCTGGAATGAAAATATTTCCAGTGGGCAAGGGTTGTTGGCCGTCGCGCTCGTGATTTTTGCTCGGTGGAATCCGCGGCAGTGCCTCTATGCCGCTCTGCTCTTTGGCGGCACTCAGGGCTTAGGCCCCGCCCTGCAATCGGTGGGCGTCGAAGGCTACTACTACGTTTTTAACGCCATGCCCTATCTCCTCACGTTGGTCATTATGGTGGTCACTTGCTCGCCCGTGCGATCGTCGGTAGGAGCGCCCGCCTCCTTAGGACAATCCCGCCCGGATGCTTAGCGATCGTCGCACTCAGACACCGACATTTCTAAAATTCACAGCAAGATATCAGCAGTCATCCACATGCACCCACTGGATTTACTTATTCGTCAGGCCCGGCTTCCCGACGGCTCCCGCGCTCAGGTCGCGGTCAAAGCGGGCAAAATTCACCAGATTGCGTCACCAGAGGTTGAACTGGGCGACGCCCATACCGTGCTGGATTTGCAGGGCGATTTGCTGTGTCCGGGATTAGTTGATGGCCACATTCATCTGGATAAGACCTTTTGGGGGGCACCCTGGCAACCCCATATTCTGGGAAATTCGGTTAAACAGCGGGTCGAGATTGAAAAGCAACTGCTCAAAACGTTGACGGTACCCGTTGAGCAACGAGCGGCCCATTTGCTCGAACAGGCGATCGCGAACGGTACCACCCTAATGCGTACCCATGTTGATATTCATCCCGAGGTCGGGCTGCGCAATCTAGAGGGCATTGTGCAGGTGCGCGATCGCTATCGCGACTACATCGATATCCAGATTGTGGCCTTTCCCCAAAGTGGCCTCATTTCCTGTCCGGGTACGTTGGCGCTACTCGATCAAGCTCTCACAGAGGGCGCAGACGTCATCGGCGGCCTCGATCCCGCTGGGATGGATCAGGATATTGCGGGTCATTTAGACGCGGTTTTTTCACTAGCCGAAAAGCATGGGGTCGATATTGACATTCACTTACATGATCCGGCCCAACTGGGAATTTTTGAGCTGGAGCAAATCATCCAACGCACTGAAGCCTTGGGGATGCTTGGCCATGTCGTGGTCAGTCATGCCTACTGCCTGGGAATGGTGTCTGCTGATCTTGCCCGCACCACTGCTGAGCATCTCGCCAGAGCCGGGATTGCCATTATGACGACGGCCCCTGGTCATTTGGCGTTCCCGCCCGTCACCCTCTTGCGTGAACTGGGCATTCCCGTCTTTTCGGGCTCTGATGACGTGCGCAATGCCTGGTGCCCGTTTAGTAAAGCCGACATGCTGGAACGCGCTGCTCTGATTGCCTATCGGTCTGATTTTCGCACTGATGCTGAGTTATCAACGGCCTTTGCGATCGTGACGGCGGACGGGGCAAAGGTGATTCAAGGGGCTACTCCGAGCTTCTCTATCGGGGCCGTTGCTGACTTTATTGTGGTGGCCGCTGACTCGATTCCAGCCGCTGTCGCCACCCAACCCCTCAAAAAATATGTGATTAAAAACGGCCAGGTCACTGTCCGGAAGGGTGAGTTATCTCGGCCCATGAGCCTGGTTCAACAAGTTTAATCTTCACTGCTCAAAATTTTCTGAAGTTTTGGTTGAAAGCATGAGTATCTGGCATGGGTTGAACAGACCGAATGCGAGATTGCTATTCTGACGCGCCAGAATTCTCGATTCTCGATTTTCCGGCTCCGTCGCCATCAAAAAGTGCAGCAGTACGCGACTGGGCCAGCCAGCTTTGAGCCATTCACCCACCTCATCCAGGGCGATCACGAGGTGAGAGGCGATCGCGCGTAAAACTCGCATTGGATACTCCTTGTTGTCGTGGTTGGCAGCGCTGTTGAGCAGAACCATGCCGGGCATGGCCCCCGGTCGCCAGCGGGGTGACTGGTTGGTTAGGGAAAGAGGAGAGCGATCGCGGTGGTCAGCCCCATAAGCCCGGCCAGCAGATACCCGGCCCGAGTCAGCCAGCGCAGCATGAATCGAGGACAGAGCCACAGACCAAAGCAATAAATCAGCGGCAAAACCATTACAACATCTCCTGACAGCCAGACTGGGTGTAGCTGGCAATCCCAAAAGTGGCTCACGATACTTAGTGCCGCCCCGCATCACTCCGCAGCATCAGAACTTGCAGAGTAGATATTAATAGTGGCTGAGTTCTGCTGCTTCAGAACGGGACGACCGGCTCAAACTACATCAGTTCTGGTTCCTCGAATGGGGTGAATTAGAAGCGGTTTTCAAGCGTAAGGACATTGCAGCGGCTAGCTGACTGTGCAGGCGTTGATGTAGACTTACGACCCCTCAACGTCGGCTATTCCGCTGCCGACGTTGTACCCAAAAAGATTCCCGACGACGACCTGATCGAGCGCACGATCAGCGATATCTCTAACCCTCAGTGGCGTTACGTCTTTGCGCTAATGGCCGTTTGGTTGCGTGACCATGAGGCTTATCTATGCACTCTCGAAGACCGTGACGGGGCGCTGGTGGCCGTCGTACCCGATGACTCAAAGACAGGCAAGCATGTCGCTTTTCCTGTGCCCTCAAAGTGGGCTGAGCTGTGGCTAATGGGCGATCGCACCCTGCCCAAAATAACCGTCAAAGCCAACGAAGAGTATGGTTCTCGCTTTGCCGCCCAATGGCGACGGCTCAAAGCTCCTAAGACACCCTACGTACTGCCTCATGCCTACGCGATTCGCTGCCACGTTCAAGGCGTCAAGGTCGCGATCGCTGCTGACTGGATGGGACACAGCCCTGATATGCACCTGAAAAGATATCACCGCTGGATTGCCGACAAAACCCATCGCGAAGCTTGGGAGCAACTACAGGCCAAGCCAGAGTGATTTTTGGCTTATTTTTGGCTTAAAAATCAGGAGAATTAGACCGAATCAAGCCTAGTTCAGGAGTATTGATAAAGCCCTGAATCCCTTTTTGGCAGAGAAAACGCCTGTAGTTCATGGGTTTCAGGATACCCCCAGTTGTTACAGAAGCTGTAACGAGGCCACTGATTTCTAGCCCCCGTCGTCATACTGGCCACATGCTGTTGCGACTGATTGGAGATGTGGCCGATGTTTCGAGACGCCCGTGACTATCAGATTTTATTTTTATCGCTGTTTTTGTGCCTGGGGTTGGTGACGCGTGATTGGACGCTGCGACCCGCCGTGATTGGGGTGGCGATCGCCACTACCCTCCTGACCCAAACGCTCTTTTCGCTTTGGGGCAGCTATCAAGCCGTCGGCAATGGGCAAACAGGGGAGTTGGTGTTACCCGCCACCCTCACCGGAGGCAGTCCTAGTGGCCGCTGGCAACTTGCCTGGGACAACTTTGCGTTCAACTGGCGGAGTCCGCTGATCTCGGCTTTGGGGTTGAGTCTGCTGTTGCGGGTCGATCATTTACCCACGATGGCGTTGGCGGCATTTGTGGCGATCGCCAGCAAATTTCTGCTCAAAGTCGACGGCAAGCATTTCTTTAATCCGGCCAACCTTGGTATTATCGCCGCGCTGAGCTTCACCCACGATGCCTGGGTGTCGCCGGGGCAGTGGGGTGAAGAAATTTGGTATGCGCTGATTTTTCTCGGGGCGGGGGGCATGGTACTTAAACGGGTGGGACGCTGGGACACCACCGCCGCCTTTTTGGGCAGCTACGCTCTGTTGGAAGCCCTGCGAAATCTTTACCTGGGGTGGACTTGGGATGTGTGGCTGCATCGCCTGTCGAGCGGGTCGCTGTTGCTGTTTGCCCTGTTTATGGTGACCGATCCGCGATCGATTCCCAACGCGCGCCCGGCGCGACTAATTTGGGCGCTGAGCATTGCCGGACTGACTTTTGTATTGCGGAATTATTTTTATCTTTCAACCGCCGTGTTTTGGACGCTCTTTCTCCTGTCGCCGCTAACGATCGCCCTCGATCGCCTGTGGCAGTCCGACCGCTTTGTGTGGAAAGGCTGGGCCGCCCGTCAATCCGTGATCGGCTAGGGGCATGGCGGATGGATATCAGGGGCGTGGGAGCAGTGCCCCCATCGCGCTCTACAAATCGACGGCGGTGCTGCCATTGCGACTGTGGATACGGGTCTGTTGAGTTCTATTAATACCCATGAAAAATTTGCGTGTTGTCATCATTGGGGCGATCGCGGTGATTGCCTGTTTCTGTTTTGCTCGTCCGGTACTGGCCTTTTGTGGCTTTTATGTGGCGAAGGCCGATACGAGTTTGTATAACGAGGCGTCGCAGGTGATTATTGCGCGGGATGGCGATCGCACCGTGTTGACCATGGCAAATGATTATCAAGGCGAGGTGGCCGACTTTGCCATGGTGGTGCCGGTGCCCACCGTGCTGCAAGAGGGCCAGGTGAATGTGGGGGAGCCCGCGATCGTGCAGCGGCTGGACGACTTCAGCGCGCCCCGCCTGGTGGAATATTTTGACCCCGACCCTTGCGAACCTGTCCGCTTATTTGATGAGGCCGAAATGATGCTGCCGTCGGCGGCTCCCCAGTCAGCCGGTCGCGGGGCGGCCAGCGATGAAGCCCTGGGCGTAACGGTTGAGGCGCAATTTGCCGTGGGCGAATACGAGATCGTCATTCTGAGTGCAGAAGAATCCGACGGGCTGGAAACCTGGCTGATTCAAACCGGCTACAACATTCCCCGGGGTGCGAGTGAACTGCTACAACCTTATATCCGACAAGGGCTCAAGTTCTTCGTCGCTAAGGTCAATTTGGATGAGTTCGATCGCGCTGGCTTCCAGCAATTACGGCCCCTGCAAATTGCCTACGAGTCGCCCCGGTTTATGCTACCGATTCGCCTCGGCATGATGAATGCCCAGGGTGATCAAGATCTGGTGGCCTACTTGCTGACGCCGGATGGCCAGGTGGAATTGACCAACTACCGCACGGTCAAAATTCCCTCAGATGTCAATTTGCCCACCTATGTGGAAGACCAGTTTGGCGAATTCTATGGCGCGATGTTTCAGCGCAGCTACGAACGGGAAAATAAGGAAGTCGCCTTTTTGGAATATGCCTGGAGCATGGCGGGCTGTGACCCCTGCTCAGCAGAACCGCTGAATGCGGAGGAATTACGGCAGGCCGGAGCGTTTTGGGTCGCGCCCAACAGTTCTCCGTGGGAAAGCAATGTGTTCATCACGCGGCTGCACGTGCGCTATTCCCGCAACAAGTTTCCCGAAGATCTGGCCTTTCAGCAGACCAACAATCAGGAATTCTTTCAGGGTCGCTATGTGATGCAGCATCCGTTTTTAAATGGGGCGAGCTGTCCGGCGGGGCGAGAGTATCGGCGATCGCTGCCCGCCCGCTTTGAGCAAGAAGCCCAAACCCTGGCCCGCCTCACTGGCTGGAATATCAACGACATCCGCCGCCAGTTGCCCGCCGTCGGCGTGCGCCCGGTTGACGAGTCCGACGATACCTGGTGGGAAGAACTGTGGCAGCGATCGAGTCAATTGCTCAATCAGTTCGCGACGGCGGGATAGGTGCGGGCCAACCGCTCAGTTTTCAACAACTACAGTCTTCGTGCGGTGCCTTCCCTGTGACAATGGGGAAGGCATTTTTTTGCAGACAGAACAAGTATGTTGAGCTTTTGGGCACGCACCAGCGGCACGTGGATCAATGTCGCCACAGTGCTTGTGGGATCAGGCTTGGGACTCTTGCTGCGGCAGCATCTGCCGCTGGCGATGCAGCAGGTCATCACTCAAGCGTTGGGGCTGCTGACCCTGGTGATTGGGTTTGCCATGTCGCGCAGCCTGTTTGAGGTGCAGGCGGGGCCAATTGACGGCGTCATTTTAGGGCTGCTGGCTTTGGTCATCGGCGGCTTACTGGGGGAATGGTGGCAGATTGAGCCAAAGCTGATGGCACTGGGCGACTTGATTAAAACTCAGGTCAAAGGCAGTGGTCGCTTTACCGAGGGGTTCGTCGCAGCGAGTCTGCTTTTTTGCATTGGCCCCATGACGATTTTGGGCAGCCTCAACAACGGCCTATCCGGCGACAAGACGCTGCTCACGCTGAAAGCGGTGATGGATGGCCTCGCGTCGATCGCCCTCACTGGTTCCTACGGCATTGGGGTCGGCTTTTCTGCCCTCACGGTGCTCTTGGTACAAGGCGGCCTATCGCTCCTAGCGGGGGGCTTGGCCACAGTCATTATCGATCCCACCACCGATCCGTCGGTGATGCTCACCACCGGCATTGGCGGCATGATGATCATTGGCCTAGGCCTCGGACTACTCGAAGTCGGCAAAATCCGGGTCGCCTCATTTTTGCCGGCGGTGGTGCTGGGGCCACTGTTGGTGGAGATCGCCCGTTGGCTCTCACCATAAACTCACCCTGCCACCCTGCCACCCTGCCACCCTGCCACCCCGTCGCCCCGTCACCCCGTCACCCCCACAGCCCCCTGTAACAACTCCGTAAAAACCGCTGAGACTCTGGGCAACCTGAGCCATGATGGGAAAGGTTTACCGTGAAGGGACTTCGGGGACGTATGGGGTTATTCGATAGCGTATTTAACGAAGGGCAAACTGAGCAGCCGATCGAACTTAAGCCAGAAGAAGCATTTGCCGCCGTGGCCCTAGTGGCGATCGCCGCCGACGGGTACTTATCCGATCAAGAGGGGCGCGATATGACCCATATGCTGGAGCGGATGCACCTGTTTCAGAGCTACTCCCATGAAGTGATGCACCGCATGTTTGACAAGCTGTTGTCCATCCTGAAATTGCAAGGCCCTGGGAAACTGATCGATTTAGCGAAAGCCCAATTGCCGACTGATCTACGGGAGACGGCCTTTGCGATCGCGACTGATCTCGTGTTGTCAGACGGTACGGTCACCGCTCAAGAACAAGCCTTTTTGGATGACCTCTATCGCATTCTCGAAATTCCCGGCGATACGGCGCTACAAATTGTGCAGGTCATGACGATCAAAAATCGCGGTTAGTGGGAACGGTGCTGTTGGCGTTTGGCATCGCGCTATTAGTCGGGGCTGCCGACTGTTGGCCGTCGACGATCCGCCCCCTCTTCGACTACCACCCATCCTGAGTCGTGTTGAGAAAAAGCCGCGATCGCTCACGAGAGGGGGCGGAAGTGTTTACAATCATTAACAGTATATTGAGTCGTTTCCCCGATGCAAGGTTCTGTTTCTGCGCGTCCGTTTCCGCGGACTTGGTTGAGTTGGTTCGCTGACTTAGTGCTGGCGGCCATGGTCAGTGGGCCGTTGGCCGCACCCTTTTTGGCCGCATCGGGGCAGCCGATTCTGGTGCAAATTAGCGACATCATTTACTTCATGGGGCAGCAAGTCTGTCCCCAGCCGGATATGGGGGTCGCGCTGGCGGGCGACCACATCGCCGCCGTCTGTATGCGCTGCTATGGCACCATTTTCGGCCTCATCGGCATGCGCTGGCTCTATCAGCGCGATCGCGGCCAATCGGCCTATTGGCTCGATCAGTATGGCCTGGTCGGATTTGGCCTCACCTTTGCCCTCTGTATGGTTTATCCCGCAGAGCTGGCAATGCAAGGGTTTGACTGGTGGCCCATGGATAATGTGCGCATGACCTTGTTTGGCGCGATCGCCGGCCTCGGCCTCGGCGCTTACATCATGCCGATCTTCCATGGTTACCCCACAGAAGATTGATCATCTTTTGGGATGCTCTGCACATAGAATTAAAAGTTGGCACTGGTAACTATGTTGGAGCATCCCTGATTTGTGAAGGTATTTGTCTATCACACCCCCGAAGAAGTTCCGGCAGGGAACTTACCCGATTGCGCGATCGCGATCGATGTCCTACGCGCCACCTCAACCATGGCCGCCGCG
The DNA here is from genome assembly GCF_016888165.1 of Halomicronema sp. CCY15110. Taxonomy (GTDB): domain Bacteria; phylum Cyanobacteriota; class Cyanobacteriia; order Phormidesmidales; family Phormidesmidaceae; genus Halomicronema. Next base: position 15,176 of record NZ_JACSWC010000374.1, read on the forward strand.
TTTAACATGGGCGCTGAATCCATTCACGTCTTCAGCGACCTAGACGAACTGCGGGCCAAAAGCGACGACTGCCCGGCTGACAAACGTCTCTTGGCCGGAGAACGAGGTGGAGCCAAGGTCGAGGGGTTTGATTTGGGTAATTCGCCCCTAGACCATACCCAAGCACGCTCCCACGGTCGGCACTTGTTTATGAGTACCACCAACGGCACTCGCTGCCTTCAGCGCATTCAGCAAGCGCCAGTGGTCATTACCGCTGCCCTCACCACCCGTCAGGCCGTCGTTGACTTTGTCCTGCAGCAAAATCCGGCGGAGGTGTGGCTAGTGGGGTCGGGCTGGCAGGGCGACTATGCCCTTGAAGATACGGTTTGTGCGGGCGCGATCGTCCACCAACTAACGGCCCAACTAGCCGGTGATCTGAAGACTCTGGCCGGTAATGATGCCGCGATCGCTGCCGTCAGTCTGTACGAGCAATGGCAAGATGCTTTGCTAGACCTGCTGCAATGCGCCAGCCATGGTCAGCGCCTGTTGGGCTTACATCAAGAAGATGACCTTAAATATTGTGCGCAACTCGATGTGTTAGATCTGGTGCCCATCCAGTCAGAACCCGGCACACTCGTCCTAAAGCACTAAAGGAAGGGCGGGAACATCTCATCCTCGGCCATGGCTGTGGCTGGGTCGCTGGGTCGCTGGGTTGGTGACGCATCGAGAGTCGATACATGCTGGCAGGGCATGCCTACACAGTCTCGTCCTCTGGGGGCATGATTGGGGCGATCGCTAATCAGCCATGCCCTGGCCCTATGCCCAAAAGTCCCGCTGCTCGCTGACCTCATCCCCATCGTAGGGGGCGATCGCCAGACGAGCACCGGGAATTGGGTTTAGCCGTGGCGCTGGGGTCGGCTAGGGCAGTGGGGTCGCGCCACAATCGACCATGCGGAAGGTGGCTGCTGTCGTGTAGTTGCGCAGCGAGGCCGCATTGGGCTGGAACGCTGTGCCCCGCTCGTTGTAAGGGGTGGCGATATTGCAATAAGCCGACATCATGTCAATGGTCTGCTCATTCCAGTGGCCTGCCGTATCAGAGAAGTTAAACACATCCCCCGTCGGCGTTAGCTGCGGCGTCCGCACATCCTGGGAGCCCACCGCCACAATTTGCTCAGATGCCCGTCGTAGCATCGACATCACCTCCGCCCGAGTGACCGTGTCAGTAGGACGGAAAAAGCCACTGGGATCTCCTGCGAGAATGCCCCGGCTCGCCAGCGAAGAGATTTTGGCCGCACTCCAGCGATTAGCCGGAACATCGGGGAAGGGGGCTCTCGACGTCGTCTCGGGAAAAGTAAAGCCTCTAGTCCTCAAGGCTTCCACCACAATAGAGGCCGCTTCCTCACGGGTAACAGGCCGCAGCGGCTCAAAGTTGCCGTCAGTACCGCCTGCAACAATGCCATCGTTGTAAGCAGCGGTAATCTCTACAGCATAAATGTCTCGCTGAATGTCGGGGAAAGGGAATTCGGGTGGCGTCGTGGGTGGCGTCGTGGGTGGCGTCGGATCAGTCGCGATGGGATCGCCTTCTAACAATGATGCCAGAGGAGCCTCATTGGTGTAATAGAAATGGCTGAGGCGACTGCCTTCGAAAGAGCGTTGGGTGATCCGCCAACCGGGGTCAAGCTCAATTTCCATAAAGCCCCCCGGCACAATACCGCCCGTCCGACCAATCACAAAAGACCGCCCCCGCAAAGGGCGACCCACCAGCAGCAGTTCGCCGTTGCTTTCTTGGATGTTTAGAGAGAACTGACCTCGGAGTTCTTCGCCACCGACCCGGATGGAGTAGGCATTGGAGTCAAAGCCCACCCCGCAGCCTCTGTTGACCTGCCACAGCGGTTCAACAATGCCGGGGTTGTTGCCGCTGACCGAAAAGCAATTGGCTCCGGGCTGGGCTTCACGGGCGAGCAAGAGCTTATAGGGAATTAAACTACCTCCAGGAATGGCCACCGAGATGATGCTGCTTTGGTTCACCTCGACGGCGTCAAAGTCGGCAGCTTGAACTGACGTAAAATTACCGAGGACTCCGATAGTGGTAGCAGCAGCGGCTGCTATCAATTTCAATGCTTTCACTGATTTCATAATCTACTTGTTGTATCTCACTATTAACTCTTATGAGAGACGGTTGCGTATCTCTGCAAGTGCCCTTGAAAATCATGGCCTGCGGGAACGCTGCAGCTTTGGTCAATCCTGGGGGAAGAAAAGAGGCATCCGGCCAATCTTGATCAGCCATGTTTACTCAAGGCATGGTTATTATGGGGGGAATCTAGGCACCACGGGCAGATTTGTTCCTAAATATTTAGGAACTTCTGTTCGGATGCCGCGACTTTTCAAAGAAGTGTTTCAGCGTCCACAGTGCAGGCTCGATTGAACCTGACGGGTGGGGAATGCTGGGAAAAGTGCTCTGAAGAATCTCTAATTAGTGACAGGAAAATTGGATGATGCTCTGCGATCGCCCCTTTCAATCTTTATCTCTCTGTCCGACAGTGGCGCTGGCGGTGCTAAGCGTAGTGGTCTGGGCGGCCCCTAGCCGAGCGTTTGATGAAGCCGCGCTCAGCCAGTTATTACAGACGCGCTCATGCCCTCGGTGTGATTTGTCGGGGGCCGATTTGCGTCGCTTAGATCTGAGTGGGGCCAACTTAGAACAAGCGGACTTGTCAGATGCCAACCTATTTCAAACCAATCTGGATAATGCTGATCTGAGTGGGGCCAATCTGACTAGGGCGTATTTGAATTCGGTGTCGGCGATCGCGGCCAATTTCAATTCGGCTCAGCTTGATGAAAGTCTGGTCTATCTCAGCGACTTCACCGACGCCTCGCTGTATGAAACTCGGTTTGGCAATGCTTTTGTCGAGCGCAGTCAATTCGTCAATGCCCTGATGATTGGCGCTGATTTGAGTGATGCAACCTTGGTGAGCGTTGATTTTGAAGACGCGATTCTCTGTGGTGCAGAAATCCTCTACGGGGATTATCGCATTGGCTGTGTTCCCGGTTCAACAGACGAAGCCGTCACCAGCGAATAAAGCGATCGCCTCAGCCACCAATACCTAAGCCCTCTCCAAACCGACTGGGACAATCCAGCCGCATTTTCACCCTGCCACTCTCACACCCTACTCCCCTCACACTCTTCCACCAACTGATCCAACGCGGCTTGCATCGTCCTCTCGACTAGCCGATAGCACTGATCCACATAGGCGCGATCGCGGGCCGCCGCTTCTCCATTGCGATCAAACCGGATGGACGGGCAGATGCGGGTATGCAGCGGTCGAGGAAACGGAATATTGGGGAGCGGCCCGATCGCGAGGCCCCAAGGCCAGCCCAGGTAAATAGGCATGACGCTCGGATCGATACCCAACGGCCAGGGAATTTTGCCCGGCGCGATCGCCTTGAGGTTGTCGTAAATTTCGGCCAGCACAATCAGGGTTTCGTGCGCCCCATGGGAAATCATCGGCACAATGGGCACGTCATAGGCCAGCGCCAGCTTGATAAAGCCCTGATTGCCATTGAGAAAAATACGATGCCGCAGAGCATAAGGGCGAAACACATCCTTAGCCCCGCCGGGATAAATTGCCAGACTGGCCCCCCGTTTCAGAGCGGCGATCGCGAGGCGCGGTTCCGCCCGAATCGCGCCCATGTGTACCGCCAGACGAGCGATCGGCGGCATCGCCTGCCACATGCGCGAATCCATCAGCGCATAAATCAATCGCTCCGTCCCAAACTGGTGGAACCATTCGTAGGTGGTCGCGAGGGTGTCGGGCGCGGCCAAGCCGCCGTTATGGGAGCCGATCAGCATCACCTGGCCATCCGGTACATGTTCCCACCCGTCCGTTTGCGTCTGAAAGTAGGTGTGGGTGATCCACTCCAACATCGGCAGCGATCGCGCAATATTCTCCGGCGAGCGCTCGTCTAGCGACAAGCCGGTCAACACGTCAGGGGGGGCGATCGCGGCTTGCCACCCCAATTCGAAGAAGGGGCTAAAACGGTCTTTCCAATCAGTCAATACTTGCACAGTGGCAGGTCTCACGCAGGCTCCAACCGTTCTAGTGTCGCTGATGAATGGCCGGGAACCAACCGGCAGCATCATTGCCCAGGCAATTCTTAAATTTCTATTAGTCGATAGAGGCGCGATCCCCCTTTTGAAGGGTGAAGGCGATCACCTGCTCCGGTTCAATAAATGTATGGGCAGTCAAGTGTGGTTGCCCGACTGCTGAATGGGAAGACTCGATGATTCAAGCGCTATACAACTGGCTGAACTTCGGTAAACGTCAGCTGAGTCGCTGGATTACATTAGCGGTTTCCACCTGCCTAGTACTCGTGACGCTGAGCGCGGTGGCCTGGTCGCAGTCTGGCCCAGTCACCATCACCTTTTTAGTACGGGCGGTCGAAGCACAGCAGCTCCAGCTATTGGCCGATCAGTTTGAAGCCGAGCATCCTGACATCAAGATTGATCTGGTGGAAGGGCCAAACGCCGCTGACAACGTCGAGAATCTCTACACGACATCATTTCTGCTCGGCGATTCCCCTTACGATTTGGTTTACTCCGATGTGGTGTGGATTCCCAAGTTTGCCGCTGCCGGGTGGTTGCAAGATTTGAGCGATCGCGTCAACGACGACGAACTGAGCGCATTTTTGGATGCCGATGTGGCCGCTGGCCGCTACCAGGGGGGCTTGTATCGGATGCCCTTCCGTTCGGCGATGGGGATGCTCTACTACCGCACTGACCTGCTGGACGAAATCGGCGCGGCACCCCCCGAAACCTTTACTGATCTCATTCAAGCGTCAGAAACCATTCAAGAGACGACGGATGTGCCCTATGGCTATGTGTGGCAAGGGCTCCAGTACGAAGGCTTGGTCACTAATTTTGTGGAAATCATCGCGGGCTACGGCGGCTATTGGGTCAATCCAGAAACCTTGGCAGTCGGGCTCGACAGCGAAGCGGGCATCAACGCTGTCAAGTTTATGAAACAGGTCATCGACCAGGGCATCACCCCCGCTGGCGTGACCAATTATTTAGAAGAAGATTCCCTGCGGGTGTTTGAAAACGGCAACGCAGCCTTTTTGCGGAACTGGCCCTACGTGTGGGCAGAAGCCAACAAAGACGGTTCCCCCGTGCAGGGCGACATTGCCCTGAAGCCGATGGTGCACGCGCCCAACGAAAATCCGGCGGCCTGTCTGGGCGGTTGGGGCTTTGGCGTCGCCGCATCTACCCCTCACCCTGAGGCAGCGTGGGAAGTCGTGGACTTCTTCACCAGTCGCCAGGGACAAAAGCAGTTCGCGCTGGAATATGCCTACGTGCCCAGTCGCCGCGACCTGTTCACCGATCCCGATATTCTCGCCAAATTTCCCCACTATGAGCAGTTGCTAGAGGTGGCGGAAACCACCGTGCCACGTCCGCCCATCGGTCAATACGCGCAACTCTCCGATATTTTGCAGCGCTACCTCAGCTCGGCCCTGACGGATCAGATGACCCCCGAAGCGGCCATGACCAAAGCCGCTGGGGAAAGCCGTCGCGTTCTCAACAGCGATCGCACCTAGCGTCCCGTTCTAAAAATCACGCCCCCTGCCCCCTTTTAACTGTTGTCCCCTAGTGAAAATTGCGATCGCGCCATGACTCAAGACTACATCCGCCAAAGAGAGCGCCGCACGGGTTGGTATCTCACCATTCCCGCCGTGCTGGTGCTGCTGCTGGTTTACGCTTACCCCATTATTTGGGCCTTCGTCTCCAGCCTGTTTACCGAAAATCTCAGCACCAACCTCACCCGCGAATTCTCCGGGTTCGACAATTACGTGCGTTTGGCGCTGGACGGTCGCTTTTGGAGCAGCATTTGGAACACTGCGGTGTTCACCGTCGTGTCCTTAATCTTTGAGTTAGGGCTGGGACTGGGGATTGCCCTGACCCTCGACCAGGGATTCCGCGGACGCGGATTTGTGCGCACAGCGGCAATTTTGCCCTGGGCCTTGCCGACGGCGCTGATTGCCCTGGCGTGGCGCTGGATTTTTAACGATCAGTTCGGCGTGTGGAACGACATGCTGGTGAACTGGTTTCACATCATTCCTGAGTCCATCAGTTGGTTAGGGGATCCTTTCTGGGCGATGGTCGCGGTGATTGCCGCTGACGTATGGAAGACAACGTCCTTTGTCGCCATTCTGCTACTGGCGGGCCTGCAATCCATTCCCCAAGATTTGTACGAGGCGCACGCGATCGATGGCGCGTCCCCCTGGCAAAGCTTTCGGCAAATCACTCTGCCGCTGATCATGCCGCAAATTTTGATCGCCATGCTGTTCCGCTTTGCCCTAGCCTTCGGCATTTTTGACCTGGTACTGGTGATGACCGGCGGTGGCCCCGGCGGCGCGACGGAGATGGTGTCCCTCTACATTTACGACACCGTGATGCGCTACCTGGACTTTGGCTACGGGGCCGCTCTGGTCGTGGTCACGTTCCTGATTTTGATTGCCGTAGTAGCGATCGCCGGACTCAGCATTGCCAAATCACGTACCGCAACGGGGGTTGAATAATCATGACCACTGCACCACAGCCCATCACACCACCGTCGAGTGAATCCCAGGGCAACCGTATTCCCTGGCAGCGCATCGCCATGTGGGCCGCCGTCATCTTCACGGTGTTATTCAGCCTTGGCCCGCCCATGTGGGAACTACTGACCTCCATCAAGACGAACGACGCGATTACCGCCGACTCCGTCGTTTACATTCCCTCCTGGGATCAGTTCACATTCGAGCACTACGTTCAGCTGTTCACCCTCAACCAATTTCACATCTATATCTTGAATAGCTTGTTCGTCGCGGTGGTTTCGACCCTCTTGTGTTTAGGCATTGGCGCACCCGCCGCCTATGCCCTAGCCCGGTTACGGATTCCTGGCGAACGCCTCGTGCTCACCTGCGTCATGGGCGTCACTCTGTTCCCCTATATCCTGCTGTTTTTGGGCCTGTTGCGGCTGGTGCAGTTCACCGGGTTGGCCAATAACTATCTGGCGCTGATCATTCCCTACACCGCTATCAATATGCCGCTGACGATCTTGGTCATGCGCAGCTTCTTTCAGCAATTGCCCAAAGATTTAGAAGATTCCGCCAAAATCGATGGTTACAACGTGCTGCAAATGCTGTGGCAAATCATCTTGCCCATGACCTTGCCAGCTTTAGTGACTACAGGCATTCTGGCCTTCATCTTCGCGTGGAATGAGTTCATCTTTGCCCTCACCTTCATTACGCAAGAGTCCATGAAAACCATCCCCGTCGCAGCGGCCCAACTCGGCGGCACCAGCCTATTTGAAGTGCCCTACGGCCCCTTAGCAGCAGCGACCGTCGTCGGCACCCTGCCCCTGGTGATCTTAGTGCTGTTCTTCCAGCGCAAAATCGTCCAGGGCCTCACCGCTGGTTCCGTTAAAGGCTGATTCCATCTCCTCTCTGTAGGGGCGAGGCATTCTGTGAACAACGTTACGCTCTCGTCCGAATAGCTATTGCCAAAATGCCTCGCCCCTACGCCACCTACCCTGCCACCCACCTACCTCACCTACCCTGCCACCCTGCCACCCACCTACCCACCTACCCAAACCAACCCATGCCTACTCTCGCACTCGAAAACCTCACCAAAGCCTACAGCCGCAAAGTTGTGCCCGTGAAGGATCTCAGCCTCAGCGTTGGCAACAACGAGTTTTTGACCCTGGTCGGGCCATCCGGCTGCGGCAAATCCACCATTCTGCGCGTCATCGCCGGATTGGAACAGGCCACGGGGGGCAAAATCCTCATTAACGGTGAAGATGTGAATCCGCTGCCGCCGAAGGATCGCAACATCGCCATGGTGTTTCAGAGCTACGCGCTGTATCCCCACATGACGGTGTACGAAAACATCGCCTCGGGGTTGAAGCTGCGCAACATGCCACCGGGCGAAATTCAGAAGCGCATTCAAGATGCGTCTAAAGTGCTGGGGCTTGATCCGCTGATGGATCGGCGACCCTCACAGCTTTCGGGCGGTCAGCGTCAGCGCGTGGCGCTGGGGCGAGCACTGGTACGAGAGCCGGATGCCTTTTTGCTAGATGAGCCCCTGAGTAACCTGGATGCGCTGCTGCGAGAACAAGTCCGCGCCGACCTCAAGCAAATTTTTGAGCGGCAAAAAGCGCCGGTGGTCTACGTCACCCACGACCAAACTGAGGCCATGACCCTTTCCAGTAAGGTGGCCGTGCTCAGCGAAGGCTACTTGCAGCAGCTGGGCACCCCTAACGAAATCTACAAAACGCCTGCGAATCAATTTGTGGCGGGATTTATCGGCAGCCCCCAGATGAACTTGATCAACACAGAGCAAGTCGGTGGCGCGGTGCTATTGGGCGACTTCAAGGTTCATCTGCCAGAAGCAGCGCAGTCTCACAGCACGGTAGTCTTGGGCATTCGTCCTGAGCATGTGCGCCTGCCGGAGGAGGGCGACAGTCAGACGATTCGCGGCGATGTCTTTTTGGTCGAAAATCTGGGCATGAGCGACCTGGTGAGCCTGCGGGTGCACGGTGATGAAAATCTGGTGATTCGTTCTTTGATTCCCGCTGACGCGACCTGGCAGCGAGAGGATCTCGAACTCGCCATGCCGCCGCACGCCATCCACTGGTTCAACCCTGAGACGGGTGCTCGCATCGAATAATCGAATCAGGGAGAAACGCGATCGCGGCGGCACTTGTTTGATCGCGTCAAAGGCGATGTCCGGTGGCTTTGCCAAACCCGTTCTGAATAGATAGCTTGTCTACGAGTCTCGATACTAATCAGATGTGTCGTCGAGTCACGGAAAACTGGAATTAATGGGGCTTAAACTGCTTAAGCCGGAGCGCATTCGTCACCACCGAAACCGAGCTAAACGCCATGGCCGCCCCGGCGATGATGGGATTCAGCAACCAGCCCGTGATGGGATACAGCACCCCCGCGGCAATGGGAATGCCAATCACGTTGTAAATGAAGGCGAAAAAGAGATTTTGTCGAATATTGCGCAGGGTCGCATTGCTCAGTTGGATGGCGGTAGCGATGCCGCGCAGGTCTCCTGAAATGAGGGTGATGTCGCTAGCGGACATCGCTACATCTGTCCCTGTGCCGATCGCAATCCCCACGTCAGCTTGGGCCAGGGCCGGGGCGTCATTGATGCCATCCCCCACCATCGCCACAACCTTACCAGCGTCTTGTAACTCGCGAATCTTGGCCGCTTTTTGGTCGGGATGCACCTCGGCGATGACTTGCCGAATCCCCACCTCACGCGCCAGAGCGTCCGCCGTGTGACGGTTGTCGCCCGTGAGCATGATGACTTCCAGTCCCAGCTTTTGCAGTCGCTGCACCGCGCCTTGGGAGTGGGGTTTCAGGGTATCCGCGATCGCCAGCAGCCCTGCAATGTGGCCATCCACCGCAATCATCGCCGTGGTTTTAGCCTGACTCGCCAAGGCCGTTTCCCGAGTGGCGAGGCGTTCCAGGTCGATGTTCAAATCGTGCATCCAACGAGGTGTGCCAATTTGCACCCAGCGATCGGCCACCCAACCCTGTACGCCGCAGCCCGCGATCGCCTCAAACTGCGAAACCGCTGGCAACGCATCGACATCAATTTCCTGCCGCTGGGCATAGTGCACGATGGCTTCCGCCAGGGGATGTTCAGAATTTTGCTCGACGGCGGCGACCAATCGCAGCAGTTTTAACTCATTCTGATTGGCGGTGCCCGCCGTGGTAACGAAATCCGTGACGGTGGGCTGTCCGGCAGTAAGAGTGCCGGTTTTATCCAACACGAGGGTGTTGATACGGTGCGCCTGCTGTAAGCTATCTCCGCCCCGTATCAAAATGCCATTTTCCGCGCCTTTGCCCGTACCCACCATGATGGAGGTCGGGGTCGCCAGCCCCAGCGCACAGGGACAGGCAATGATCAGCACGCTCACCGTCGTAATCAGCGATAGCGTCAGATTGCCCGTGGCGATAAACCAGACGAGAAAGGTCAGGAGGGCGATCGCCATGACCGTCGGCACAAACCAACTGGTGACGCGATCGGCCAGCTTTTGAATCGGCGCTTTGGAGTTTTGCGCCGCCTGCACCAACTGCACAATCTGCGCCAGCACGGTGTCTTTGCCCACCCGTGCCGCCTGCAACCGAAAGCTCCCCGTTTTGTTAATCGTGGCCCCAATCACTTCGTCGCCCGGGCCTTTCGTCACCGGCATGGGCTCGCCCGTCACCATGGACTCATCCACCGTTGACTGCCCTTCGATCACTTCCCCATCGACGGGAATTTTTTCGCCCGGACGCACCACCACCACGTCCCCCACCACGACGGCCTGAATGGGAATATCCACCACTTGCCCCTGCCGTAAGACGCGGGCCGTTTTGGCTTGCAGGCCCATCAAGTGACGAATGGCATCGGAGGTGTGGTTTTTGGCCCGCTGCTCCAGCCAGCGCCCCAGTAGCAGCAGGGTAATAATGACCACCGCCGCTTCGTAATAGACGGCGACCTCCAGCCCTTGATTGGTGACCAGTTGCGGCGCGATCGTAATCACGAGGGAATAGAGGTAGGCCGTCCCCGTCCCCAGTGCCACGAGGGTGTTCATATCGGCGGTGCGGCGCTGCCAACTGTGCCACGCCCCGACAAAAAAGTCGCGCCCACACCACCCCATTACCGGCGTCGCCAAAGCCCATTGCACCCAAGGGTGGTGCAGCCACATGGGAATCCAATCAATTTGCAACCCCGTCATCATGGGGATGGAGCCGAACACAATAATAGCGCTCACCACCCCGCCGAACAGCGTCTTGCGTCGCAGTTCCTGAGTCTGCGAGTCCGCCGAGGTGTCCTGCTCTGCCGACGTTTCCCAAAACTCGACGACAGGCTGGGCTCCGTAGCCCGCTCGTTCAACTGCCTGCTGGATATCTTGCAGTTGCAGGCGCTGGTCGTTGAACTCGACGGTGGCTTGTTCAGTGCCAAAGTTGACGATGCAGTTTTTGACTCCGTCAACCTGATGAATTGCCTTTTCAACACTGGTGGCACAACCCGCACAGCTCATGCCGGTAATTTGCAAAGTCTGTTGCATCGATTGGTTAGAGCGCGATCGCACCCCACTCCCATGAACGATATTCCCATGCTAAACACTACAGTCCACTGGAGTTTCAACCGACCGTTGTTGGTTGGCGGGATTGTCACTAATCGTCATGGTCGATGCGATGATTCGCAGCGGCCAGGTGAACCAGTGCTCCCCACACGACCCCGGTGGCGGCAGAGCCAAACGGGAAATCTTCTAGCGGCTGCGGCTGCGGGCAATTTACGCGAGGGGAAACTGGTTAGCGATGTCGCCGCCGGGCAATCCGAGTGCGATCGCATATTTCTTGATGAAGGCGCAAATGTAAAAGGGCTCTGGCAGTGCGTCTAAGTCGCCCTGTTCAATGGCCTGCAACGCATAGCGCTGAATGTAAGTTTGCTGATGAATATCTTGTAGAGTCAAGCCTCGTTCCGTCCGGAGCTGCTGGAGTTGTGTCCCAATTCTCTCTAAACTCTCGGCCTGTGCCGCTTGCAAAGCCTGTTGGGCGGCGATCGCCCGCTGCTGACGCGGAGCAAACCGCAGGGGGGGCGGCGAACTCATCATCGGTGTCGCTGACGGACTCATCGCTGGCCCCATGACGGGAGTGGTCGGCAAGTGGGGGCGCGGCGCGGGCGATGTCGGGCGGGGCGGGGCCGTCACCGTTGGGGGCGCGGCCGCTTGGTCTCGGGGGGACTGTTCTTCCGCTAGGGAGCCCAGCGGTTCGCTGGCCTGAATTTGGCGATCGAGGCGATGGCGATTGAGTAAGCCAATAGCCACTAACGCGGTGACGGGTACCGAGGCCGCCGCGATTTGTTGCGCAGCCAGGGACATGGCAGCACTGGCCCCAGCGCCAAAAATCAAGGCGTACTCTGTCGAAGACGAGAGTTTAGAAGCTGCTTTTGGGGTCTCCATAGGCTCTATAGATAGCATTTGACTTTCAGCCTTTCGCAACGGCTGCGCCACCGTCCGGAAGGACGTGAGAAGTTAGTCAACTATACGTAGACCCGCTGTGCCCGTGCCCCCTAGCTACATCCGTTCTAATACCTGGATGCCCAGCAGTGAGAGGCCTAGTTGCAGAGTGCGGGCGGTGAGATCGCACAGCATGAGGCGCGAGGTGCGTTGCCGTTCCTCGGCTTGTAAGACCGAGCAGCGATCGTAAAACTGGTTGAACTTTTGGCTGAGCTCAAACAGATATTGGCACAGGCGATTCGGGTAGAGATCCTGCGCCACCTCCGTAATCACTTCATCCAGTTGCAATATGTGCTTCGCGAGAGCGAATTCGCTCTCATCCTCGAGATGAATTGCCGCGTCTGCGCCCAGATTTTGCCAGTCAATGCCGCCTTTGCGGCTGATGCCCTGCACTCGCACATAGGCATAGAGCAAATAGGGGGCGGTGTTGCCTTGCAGCGCCAACATTTTGTCGTAGCTGAAAATGTAGTTGCTCGTGCGGTTTTGGCTGAGATCCGCGTATTTCACCGCCCCCAGACCCACGGTTTCCGCGACGGACTGAATAAACTCGTCGCTTTCCTGGCGTTCCTCAGCCGCGATGCGACTTTCCAAATCAGTGCGGGCACGGCCCACCGCTTCATCCAGCAAATCTTTGAGCCGGACCGTTTCCCCCGATCTCGTTTTAAACTTCTTGCCATCTTCGCCCTGGACGAGACCAAACGGCACATGGCTTAACTCCACTTTTTCGGGCACCCAGCCGGCTTTGCCCGCAACTTGAAACACCTGGTTGAAATGGTTGGCCTGCCCCGCATCCACCACATAGAGAATCCGTTCGGCCCCATCTTGCTGAGTGCGATAGCGAATGGCAGCTAAGTCAGTCGTGGCGTAGTTAAAGCCCCCATTCGACTTTTGAATGATCAGCGGCTGGGGATCGCCTGCCTTGTTGGTGAAACCGTCCAAAAAGACGACCTGAGCGCCCTGATCTTCGACGAGTAGGCTTTGGGTCTTCAAGCCTTCCACGACATCAGACAAGAGAGTATTGTAGAAGGACTCGCCCCGCTCAGTGACCCTGATATCCAGGCGATCGTAGATTTTTTGAAATTCTTGGCGTGATTGGTCGCAGAGGACTTGCCACGCTTGGCGAGCTGAGTCATCGCCGGACTGCAACTCGACCACAGCGGCGCGCGATCGCGCTTTAAAGTCCTCATCCTCATCAAACCGCTGTTTAGCCTGTTTGTAAAAGGCCACCAAATCCCCAATCGCCACGTGTTCAGAGCCCGTCAATGCTTCGGGACAGGCGGTACGCAAGTGGGTGATCAACATGCCAAACTGAGTGCCCCAGTCGCCAACATGATTCAGCCGCAGTACATCGTGACCGACAAATTCCAACACCCGTGCGATGGAGTCGCCAATAATCGTGGAGCGCAGATGGCCCACATGCATTTCTTTGGCAATGTTGGGGCTCGAAAAGTCCACAATCACTTTTTGGGGCGATGTCACGGGGGCAACGCCCAGCCGTTCGTCACCCTCGATCGCCGCTAACTGCGCCTCCAAATAGCTTGTCTGCAAGCGCAAATTGATAAAGCCGGGGCCAGCGATCTCCGGCGGCTCACAGATGTCAGTGACTGCCAGATTGGCGACAATTTTTTCCGCGATCGCTCGTGGCTTGTCCTTCAGCCGCTTCGCCAGGGCCATGGCGCAATTGGCTTGATAGTCACCAAATTTTGGGTTGCTGGCCGGGACTAAAACCGGATCGGTGCCCGCCAAATCATCTCCAAAAGCTTGCACCAAAGCCTGCTCTAGCCGCTGTGTAAGAGTTGCGATCGCTGACAACATAAACTACCCGTGGCAGTGGCTCGCACCCCTGCAAAAACGCCTTTTCAATCCTAGAGCATCGCGACCCGTTCCATGGTCTACTCACATGTTGATGACTGAAAATCGCGTCACGGGTCACTGGCTACCACGCTTACGAGTCCTCGCCGGCAGCAGTCCCCCTTAACCCCCTCGCTCCCCTGACCCACCGCAGGTAACGGAAAGCCTTTTTACGCCATCTTGTCGCACTAATTACGGCTCAGCCACTTTTGACCTTTCAACCGTTGGAGCGTGTACAGCACCATCAAATCCAGCGTGATCCGACGCTCATCCCCCATGAACTGCTCAATCGCACTGGCCGGGCCATTGCCTTGGCTGTAATAGAAATACTTCGGGCTGGTGATGTCGTCCTGCGTAAACACAATATTGAAACGATGGTCTAAGTTGCTGGGGTGGCTGCCCTGCAATTGCCAATAAGTCTCTTGGGCATCCGCCCCTTTGACGGTGAGCGGTGCATCGACCAGTGACAGCTGTACGCCTTCCCAGCCATCCGATCCCAACGCCTCGTCCAACGCCGGCAAAAAATGCTGCTCCATAAACTCACCAAAGGGCTTGTCTTCCAGCTTGGGCGGTTTTTCCTTTTTCGCTTTTGTTGCCTTGGGAGCCGATTGTGCCGTCTTGTCTTCAGCCATGTTGTTGCAACGCCTTCTAAGTCTGCATATTTCTGAAGGTCGAGATGAAATCTCGCTCGTAACTATATTAAAGGAAACAGCCCCCCAGACGGTTTCTTTATCTGGAGGGCTGTGATTAGTTTGGCTAACGTTTGCCGCCACGTAAGCGACTGTCAGGAATGAGGATCAAATAACAACATCCAACAGCCAAACTGTTAGGGCAGGCATCTTGCCATAAGCGTCAAGTTAGAGCGTGCTCCCAAATGTCAATGGAGCGTGCCTGGTTTTGCCGCTGTTGTTTTCGTTTAGCTTTGATGAGGCCGAACGATTTGTGAAACTTGACCAGAAAAGAAATTAATTCCGTCTCGTCCGCTCTTTGCTGCGCCTGAGCATAGTGATAGAGGCTACGAAACACCATTTCTACCGAAATCATCTCTATCGGTTGGTTTAAGGCCAAGGCCACCGCCGCGCAGAGGTCATTGAGCACCGCATAAAACGTCCAGGTGGCATCGATTTGAATTTTGATGCCATTAGTGCCACCCACCCACAAGTAAGCTAAGCCTAACAATCGTTTGGTGAGCAAAAACGCTTCTTCAATCCGCCAGCGCCGCCGATACAGGTCACACACCTGCCGCGCAGAAAGCACTTCTGGGTCCAGGACATTGGTCAAGTAGCGATACCAAATCTGGCCCCACAACACCGAAACGAGCCGGACTGGATGCTGACAGGGATGACGACGATTGAGTCCCATCACGGTAACAAGGGCCACTCGAAAGCCCTTGTACTACTTGATAGGTCACCTGCCGTTTGAGCCGCGTCAAAAAGTACTTTTGGGCGGTGCTCATCGCATCAAACCAAGGAAAAGCGAAAAAGCCCATATCCACAATCACCAGTCCACCGACGGGCAACAGCGCCGCTAACTCATCACTCCAGCTCATATCGGAGCGCTGAGGATTCTCATCATGCCAAACCTGCACCGGGCGATGGCTGAAAGCTTCGACCACCATCATGATTTTGCCCGCCAGCGGGTTCGACGGCAACGCTCGGTGCGGCCCTAACCGACGCGGCAAACGCGAGAGGGTTGAACCCTCGGCAATCCAGAGGGCGCTGAAGGGCGCTGACCAGCTGGGCTCAGTCCCCACGACAAC
>NZ_JACSWC010000375.1 GCF_016888165.1 Halomicronema sp. CCY15110
AACCAAGTCTTGAAGATCCTGCTGTTCTTTTTCGCTCAGGCGGACAATATAGCGTTTGGGCATTGTCAGCTCACCGCTCCAGTAAGGGGAACGGATCTATTCTCCTACAACTCACAAAAACAAAGTTGACAGGGCACTAGGATGACGATTAAACCAGCTCTCTGCGCAGGGCAGACTCAGTTTTCGGTGGGCATTAGCTGTTCCAGATTTTCCGGGTTGACTTCGTAAGCGGCCCCAAAGCCCACGACAAAACGACCACCGCTGGGCACGAGCTGAAAGATTTGAAAATCGGGCAACTGCCGCAACATATCGATCAGATTGCCAAACCGCCGCTTGAATAGATCTGCGAGGGTGGCCCACTGGGGGTCGTGGCGTTCGATTAAGGTGACGGCACAGTCATACATCAGGCGTCGCCGCGCAAATATTTGTTGCGTTTTCGCTTCGTCTTCAATAAGTAAGATGCCCGCCTGCGGCGTCTTTTGCAGATTTTGAGTGTGGCTAGAAAGGCCGCTCACAAAAATGTAAAAAGTGCGATCGCCCCTCATCACAAAAGGGGTGTAGCTGGCCTGCGGTTGCCCCTCGGGGGTCACCGTGCTCAGCATGAGACTCTGCACCTGAGTCGGGAAATCTACGTAGGCGGATTGAACATCCGAGAAACTAACCATGCAATAATTCGTTACGATGACAGTACACGTCTTATTCCATATCTTATGTCTCTCACGTCTGCCCTCGACCAGCTAACCCTTGATTTGGCTTCCGACCAGCAACAAGCTTTGCAGGCTGGGGAGGTCGTGATGCTTGGCAGTGAGGGCACTTACACCGTTGTGTCGCTAGTCCCTGCGCCGTCATCAGTAGTGTGGGAAGTCCTGACCGATTACGAGCGGTTCCCGGATTTCTTACCCTCTGTGGTTGCCAGTCGGATCTTGGAAAAGCGGGATAATCGAGTACTGGTTGAACGCAAAGATAGCCGGAAGGTGGGCATTCTCCCGATTCGCGTCAAGATTGTGACGGAGAATATTGAGTATCCCCAAGACCGGATTGAATATCGCATGGTGGACGGCACCCTGGATGAGATGAACGGTACCTGGGAACTCACACCGGTTCAAAGCGCCGACGGCGGCGAGGCGATTTTGCTCACGCAAAAGATTGTCGCTAAGGCCAGTATGGGGCCGCTGCAACCCTACTTTTACGAAGTATTTGAGTCTGGATTGCAGGAAATGACGGCTAATTTGCGTCAAGAAATGGTGCAGCAGCAAACTGCACTCGTGAGCTGATTAGCTGCTCACATTCAGACATCTCTCAACCATCAGCAACTAGAAGAAGTGCGGTGCAATGTGCGGTCGATTTGCCCAAACTCATAGCGGGTCGGCGGTGGCCCAAGCGTTTCAATTAACTGCAGTGCCGGAGCTGTCGCCGCGATATAACATTGCCCCCAGCCAGGATGTTTCGGTGGTTGTGCAGTCACGCCGCATGGGCGATCGCCTGCACCATGCCAAGCGGTGGGGCCTCGTACCCGGTTGGAGCAAAGATCTACAGATTGGTCAAAAGCTCATTAATGCACGGGCAGAAACGGTGGCCGACAAACCTGCCTTTCGGGATGCTTTTCACAGACGGCGCTGTTTGATTGTGGCGGATGGCTTTTACGAATGGCAGCAGGCTTCCAAAGGGCGTCCTAAGCAGCCGTATTTGATTCAGCTCCAGGGCCGATCGCTGTTTGCCTTGGCCGGACTGTGGGAGCGGTGGAGATCGCCCCAAACCGATGAAGCCCACTTTTCTTGCACGATTTTGACCACGGCCGCGAATGCGCTGATGGCCCCCATTCATCATCGGATGCCCGTAATTTTACCGCCGAGCGCTTATGATGCTTGGCTGGATCCGACCCATTACAACCGGGGCGAGTTGACTGCTTTACTGCGGCCCTATGAGGCTGCATCGATGGCGGCGATCGCCATCAGCAACGCTATTAACCATCCCCAACATGAGGATATCGCTGTCCAATCACCGCTGTAATTTGCCGGGCTCTGACTTGGGGGCAGTGGCGGCGCTGCCAAACTTCCGACTGCCCAAGGGGGATAAATCTCACAGCGGATGGCAAGCCAATTTGCAGTTGACGCGCCTTGGCATCCTCCTGGAACCGGCATTCCTCATCTTTGGTGAGATGTTAACCCGTTGTTAAACCCGAATTCGTCTGGCCTTAAGCAGGATTGTTGACCATGGCAAATATGAATATCTAGGGAAGGTGTACCTGTCGGCAGTCGTTTGCTAAGGCGATCACCCGGCGAGTCCCTTGGTCCTCAGCGGGCGTCTGTGGATGTTTCAATATTGTTCTTCAGGTAAACAGCCGTGTCTGTAAACTCCTCTTTGCTGTCGAGCACTGCGCAACACGCGTCTCAGAATGATTTTGTGGCGGTGTTGGAGCAGCTTTATCGGGAACGAACGCTGATGCCTTACACTGCCGGTCGCACCATTCCGCTGCGTCGGCATGAAGTGCTCATTGTCTGTCGCGGGGTGGTGCAACTGCATACCATCCAGCCCGACGGCAGTGAAACCCTATTGGGCTTGGCGGGGCCATCAATGCCGATTGGCCTGCCTTTTACCATTGTGGATCCTTATTGGGCAAACGCCTTAACAGATGTGGATGTCTTGCCGCTGCCCATGACGGAAGTGGAATCGTCGCCGGTGCTGATGGCGGGCATTTGTCGCCATGTCATGCTGCGGCTGCAACAGTCTGAGGCTTGGTTGGCGATCGCGGGTAAGCGGTTGGTCGGCGATCGCCTTAAGCAACTGCTGCTTTTGGTTGCCAATGAGTTTGGTCAAGTCGAGCCCAGTGGCGTGCGAATTCCGATGCGGTTGACCCATCATCAACTGGCTACTGCCACGGGCACGACTCGGGTCACGGTGACTCGCCTGCTCAAAGAATTCAAAATGGAAGGATGGCTACAAACCCAACATCGCCATCTGATTGTGCAACTCGACCAGGTGCGTGATTGTGGTTGGAGTCGCATGTATCGATAGCCGCGACCATGGGACATGCCCCCGCTTCCTACTCCGCTGCGGGAGCTGAGGACTGAGGAGACCACACAAATTTAATGCGCAGGTTGCTGGCTTCGGGAGAGTTGCTGACTAAAGCCCCTGCCTGGGCATCCATTTTGATGCCAAATTCCACTTCACAGGTAGCTGGGGGCTGGGGCAACTTGGCCAAGGTTTCGGAGGTGCGGTTGGCGAGGGCTTGAATGGTGCCCATCGCTTGAACCAGGGCTTGGGCTGATTTGGCGGCAAGTTCTTGGGGATGCCGCGAGGTCGCGACCGTTTTGCCACGCGGATCGCTCATTTCAAACAGCACGATGGATTCTTCGGATGAGGTGACGGTTTGAATGATGTCGCTGTGCATGGCCTCGCTCAGAGCTGAGTGGTTGCGCCTTGATTGTAAACAAAAATGCTTGGGCCAGAGGCTTTGGGCCGCAGGCTCATCAGGGCGGTTGACCGCCGTCGCCGCCATGATTGGGGAAAGCGCTGGCGATCGCGCCTAACTGCGAACACTTTGATAGCGATCGCTGCGAATGTTGTTTAACACCTGCTGAATGCCAATGGCATCTTCCCCCAGCGACCGTAATAGGTGCGCTCCTAGTTCCATCGCGGCTTCAAATTCGGGTTGCACCACTTCCCGCGCCCCGATTTGGGTCAGCAGGTCGATTTCGCGGTCGGTATGGGAGCGGGCAATGATGTCGAGGTGGGGCGATCGCGCTAAGGCTCGTTGCAGCAATAGTCGAGTGCTGGTGGGATCCGGCAGGGCGATCGCCATGGCCTTCGCCTTCGAGAGGTGCGTTTTTTCCAGCACTTGCTCCGCGTCAGCATCCCCATAAATGTAAGGAATCTGGCGATGGCGCAACTGTTGAATGGCCGCTTCACTGTTTTCGATTACCAGCACTGCATAGCCGCGATTGAGCAAAATATTCACCAGCACTCGGCCCACGCGCCCATAGCCGGCCACGATGACGTGATCCGCCAAGGTTTCCGGCACCGACAGCGATTGGGGCTCCGCCATTTGACTCAGCCAGTGATCAAGGAGCGGAATTTTGTGGAGCGATCGCATCAGCCACGGCGCACTGTTCAGCCATGCGGGCGTCAGCACCAACGTGATTGCCGTGGTGCCCAATAGCAGTAGATACTGCTGCTCGCTAATCAGTCCCAGTTCCAACCCCTGTAGCGACAGCACAAACGAAAATTCTCCAATTTGGTTCAGGCCCACACTCACCAGCAGCGCCGTTTTGAAGGAATAGCCAAAGCGCAAAATAATCGGCAAAATAATCAGCGCCTTGCCCACCATGACAATGGTCACCAGCTCTAAAATGATCACCCAGTTGTTCAACAACACCTGCGGATCAATCAACATGCCGACCGAGGCGAAAAACAAACAGGCAAACGTGTCTCGCAGCGGTAACACTCGTCCTAACGCCTGTTCTGAATAGTCCACTTCAGCCACCATCAGCCCAGCGACAAAGGCCCCCAGTTCAATCGATAGGCCCAGACTAGACGTGATCCAAGCAATGCCCAGGCAGAGGGCAATGATGGTGAGCAAAAACAACTCTTGACTCTCGGTGGCCGCCACGGTGCGCATCAAACTGGGGATCAACCAGCGCCCCACCGCGATCGCGCCGCCCAAAAACAGCGTGAACTTCAACACTGCGGCGAACAAGACAAACCAGAATCGCTCCGGCTGATCGAGCGCGGGTAAAAACGCCAGCATGAGGCCCAATGCGAGATCTTGGGCAATTAGTAGCGCTAGCATCAGTTGACCGTGCAGCGCCCCGGTTTCGCCCCGCTCCGTCAAAATCTTCAGCACCACCGCCGTCGAAGACAGGGACAGGACAAAGCCGAGAAAGATGCCCTGTAGCGGCGATGTGGCCCACCCCGCGAAGATAGACACCCCAGATACCAGCAGGATTGTCAGCCCCATCTGCCACAGACTGCCTTGGATGGCAATTTTTTGAACGCGGCGCAGCTCCGCCAGGGAAAACTCGACCCCCAGCGCAAACAACAAAAACGCCACCCCAATTTCTGCCAGTTCTTCGATTTGCTGCACATCATTCAGCAACCGAAACCCAGAAGGGCCAATGAGGAGCCCGGCGGCTAAATAGCCCAGCAGCGCGGGCTGTCGCAGACGACTTGCCACATAACCACTCAGGGCCGATGCCCCCAACGCCACCGCCAGATCTAAGACAAACTGATGCTCTGCGGCCACGGCTAACTCCTTCCAGACGGGGGCAGGCTAGAGGGGGCAGGCTCCGGCCTTTGCAGACAGGCTAGCTTGCGACCCGCTTCGACGCCTGACTGGTTGCCCCCCATGGGCTAAATTCTCCACTGCAATGTTCCGGCCCCGGGCAATCATACAGTTTTCTCAAGTTTGGGGCTTGACACTCGCCCTGGTCGTTGATGAATCGCCCACACACCATACCGGACAAGTATCTTGCAGGAGTTTTGAGTGCTTGGTTTGATAATCTTCCTGGCTGTTCCCCTTCGCCAGCAGCCGGATGCTCAAAAGCGGCTCAGGGTGACAGGCCAGGCAGCGACACGACATGAGGACAAGATGGGAGCAAATTTGCCCGGATCATTGATGGGAGAGCCGTATCGTAATGTAAATTTTTTCTTGACACGATTAACTGATACCGGTTGCCACGGGGCTAGGGTTGGCGATGGCGATGGCGCAAAAATTTAGGCACAGCCATATTTTTTCCCTAATTTCTCTTGACCTCTATCGATAATTGCGTTGAATTGATGTGCCTTTATTTGAAGTGTCACTTTGGCCAAGCTGGGCTATTCTTAGTCGGCATGAGTCGCAGTGATCGGTTACTTTTGCTCCTCTATTTTTGATATCGCCCTGGTTTAGCACTATGAAGCGTTGGATTCGTTATCGGCGTTTAGAGGCCATACTGCCTTTGAGGGCACGCTCTCTCACCAGAGTGTTGCAGATCTCTGTTGGCTTGCTGGTGGCCGCGATCGCTATCCTTTTCCATCTCGGGCACTCGCCCTCTGTACAGGCCATCGATCTGCCCCCTAACGCCGGCACTCAATGGCATCAGGCCTCCTTTCCGGTCGAAAATTTTCAAGCTTATACGTCGCCGTTTGGCTATCGTTCTGACCCCTATGGTGGCGACCAACGTTTCCACTACGGTTTAGATATGGCGGCTCCTTCCGGCAGCTATATTCGCAGTTGGTGGGGCGGCCAAGTGATTGAAGTTTCTGACGACAGTTCTTGCGGCACGTCGGTGGTGGTGCAATCGGGCAATTGGATGCACATTTACTGCCACATGCAGGGCTACGTCACTCAAGAAGGCGGCGATCGCTACATGCTAGACAACGCCGGTGGTCTACGCATTCGCGAAGGGCAGCTGGTGGATACGGGAATGCGCATTGGTCGCATCGGCATGACGGGCCGCACCACCGGGCCGCACCTGCACTGGGGGTTGAAATATTCCGAAAATTGGGTTGATCCGGCGTTAGTTTTGCGCGCCATGTATTCTAGCCAGCAGGCCGCCGTCGGACGATAACGTCCCGGTGCCGGAGAATACAGCTCTGATCTAAGAAACGCTGTGCAGCTCATCGCGATCGCGGGCGGTTCAGCGTTTGCGGGCCAAGGTGAGGCCATCGCCAAGGGGAAGTAGGCTCAGGTCCACGCGATCGTCTTGGTGCAGTTTTTGGTTCAGAGCGCGAATTTTTTTAGTGCGGTTGTCGGTGACGGATGCATCAGCCACGCGACCGTACCAGAGCACATTGTCGATCGCGATCACGCCCCCGACCCGCACCAATTGCAGTGCTTGTTCGTAGTAGGTATCGTAGTTGCTCTTATCCGCATCAATGAAGGCAAAGTCAAAAGTAGCCGTCTCGCCCGCATCAATGAGCTGCTGTAAGGTTTCGGTGGCGGGCGCTAGTCGCAAGTCAATCTTGTCGGCAACGCCCGCTTTTTGCCAATACTGGCGGGCGATCGCGGTGTACTCTGCGCTCACATCACAGGCGATGAGTTGGCCCGTCGGCGGCAAAGCCAGCGCCACGGCTAGGGCACTGTAGCCCGTAAAGACTCCCACTTCTAACGCCCGTTGCCCGTTCATCAGCTGGATTAACAGGGCCATGAACTGCCCCTGCTCCGGGGCGATTTGCATTTGGCCCATGGCCAGCTGTGCCGTCGCTTGACGCAGCTCAGTCAAAACGGGATGCTCCCGCAGCGACACCGCCAGCAGGTAGTCGTACAGAGTAGATTCCAAGCCAATACTTTGATTTGTCATTGCCAAGCAGGATTAAGTTGGTTCGTTGTAGAGCGCAACCGGGACAAATCGCGATCGCCTCGACGGCTCGGACGACTTGTCCCCTCTGGTCGGAGCTGCGAATCGCCCAGCAACAGGTGATTGTCATCATCCGCGAATCAACGGCAACTTTAGCAAAAGGGGGTGTTGCCGCTTCTCGGATGTCGTTCGACCCGAGATTGCCAACATTTCACAGCCATCGACATATTGCCAGACAACAATAGTTGCGAGATATCTCCAGAGAGGGAAAAACAGCCCCCATAATGACGCAAAGTGGCTGAGATTTACCACAAGCCATCTGGGTACTCTTTAGCTTAAGATTAGTTTAATAATCTATAAAAACTATGGAAAATACTCAATTTGTGCAGCTGTCGGCGTTGCCGGGATGGATCATCGGTGTGAGCCATAACCGCCAGCACGGTTATCAGTGTTGGTTGATTAATTCGGCGCTGGACGTTTTGAATGATGGCTATGAATACACCACTAGCAGTGCCGCGCTGATGGCGGGTCGCTCCTACATTGAAAGGCAATACGGAGCGTAGAGGCTGGGGGCGGCGATCGCCATCAGCGCCGCAGACTGTTGAAACCACTTCATGATGCTGCATGCCTCAGGGTGAACAGCCGCCGCTTGAACGATCGCCCTGCCCGTTGCCAGCGATCGTGAACAGTCCGATGAAATCAGTTGAAATCAGTGACCAGTCGCAGCAACTCGGTACGTGGCTAAATCAAGCTTGTCGCCACCAGCCACGGACGCAGCAGTCATGCTTAAGACCCGATCGCCATTTCGTTAATGCGCTCCAATAAGGGCGACTGGAATTTGCGCTTGGTCAACAGATGATCTGCAATGTACTGGGCATCGCGGGCGACGCCAGAAAACCGCCCCGACCCCCAGGTGTACAGCCAGGGTAAGCCGATAAAGTACATGCCCTTAACGGCGGTGACGCCGCGATCGTGGCAGGGATAGCCCTGACCATCAAACACGGGAACTTCAATCCAGCGGAAGTTGGTGTGGTAGCCCGTGGACCAAATTACCGAGCGGATGTTGCTGTCGGCGATCGCGACCGCCGTCGGATCCACGGTTGGTTCCCAAATGGGGCAGTAGGGCGCTTCTGGGGGAATGTCGAGCTGATGCTGTTCGATGAAGCGATCCACCGTGGCTTTAATGCTTTCAGCCACCGCATCCGCGCCGTCTAAGTTCTGCTTCAGATCAGGCTTGAAGTAGAGGCGATCGCGATCAATATCTTGCAAGCGACCATAGAGTTGCATCCCCTCGGTGGCAAATTGACGGAGGTCGATTTCGCGACCACCATCCCGCCCGGTGAGGTAGTGGTTGGTGCGGTGACGCACGGTTTCCTTTTGGGGATGTTCGTCAATGGGCATGTCGTAGTAGCCCATCTGATCTAGCCAGTCCACCACGTCTTTGCCGCGATAGCGCCGGGGCGATCGCGGGGCACTGCCCACACAAAGGTGAACCCGCCGTCCTGCTAAGTGCAAGTCTTCGGCGATTTGGCAACCCGATTGCCCGGTGCCCACAATCATGACGTCGCCCTCAGGCAACTGCTCGGAATTACGGTATTGCGAGGAATGAATTTGGTGCATTGACCGGGGCAAGCGCTCGGCCGAACGGGGTATGCGGGGCTTGTGATAACCGCCCGCAGCGATAACGACTTGGTCAGCAGTGAACTCGCCCAGGGAAGTGGTGACGGTGAAGCGATCGCCACTTTGTTGCACCCGAGTCACTTCCACTCCTTCTTGCACCGGAGCGTCGAAGCTTTTGGCATAAGCTCGGACATAATTCACAATCTCTGACTTCACCATGAAGCCATGGGGATCATCCCCCTGATAGGGAAAACCCGGTAGCTGACATTGCCAATTGGGCGTGACTAAACAAAAAGAGTCCCACCGCTTGTCTTGCCAGGAATGCGCCACCTGATGTTGCTCAAAAATCAGATGATCAAGATTGCGCTGCTTTAAGTAGTAACTCACCGAAAGCCCCGCCTGGCCACCGCCAACAATGAGTACAGAATAGTGAGTTTTCATGTTTAGAAACCTGACAACAAATAACTGCGGTTGCGGACTAGAAATTAATGCTGATAACGTGAAATTCGTCACTTATGCATAAGGTGCAATTCACGCCGCTGAAGGAGACCTCTGAGACTCCGGCGACATTGGCCTACAAGTGCGGTCAAATCACGCCAGCCATCCTCAGAAATATCGCCCAAGTACTTTTCAACGCCTAGCTAAAGCCCTATTGAGTTCACCCTAATTGGGAAAAACAACGTTGCGTGTAGTGCTCGATACAGAAACAAATGCTCTATCAGTAACGCTAGGGCAATCTCGTCAAGTAGTCCCTGGCTCGGTTCCCTAAGTGGACGTGACGAAAAAAAAGGCCACCATCAAAAATGCTGAAATTCCCTGAATGGAGAGTGTTTCCGGGTCGCCCTAACGGATTAGTCAGGGGGCGCAGCATCATTCTCTACCTATCACTTTAGATAGGTGAATGAACTCCCGTTTGGCCCTGCGCCTCCTTAAATTCATAGACCTCCTGTCTTTAGCGCTAATCCTCAGGCTTTTGTAAATATCGATACAAGTAGTGGCAAAAGAGACCTTTACGGTGCCAGTTATTGCCCTTAAGGCAACTGCAATCCCTTGAAGTTTTTTAGGAATTGAATCCATGCCTGAAGTTACGACTCCTGCCCATCAGACCGGTGACTTTTTTGTTGATTACGAAGAGAAGGTCTTTCCCGATGTTCAGGCAGAACCGGGTGAGAAAGCCTTGGTCACGTTTCACACCGTGGCCTTTGAAGGCTCGATTGGCCTGGTGAATTTGTTGCAAGCCACTCGATTAATTCGCAAAGGTTTTGAGACTTCAGTATTGCTCTACGGTCCCGGTGTGACCTTGGGCGTCCAGCGGGGTTTTCCCAAGCTAGGGGATGAAGCGTTCCCCGGTCACTTGGCGATGAATAACCAGTTGGTCAAGGTGATGGAGGAAGGCGGCAAAGTCTACGCCTGTCGCTTTGCGTTACAAGCGCTCTACGGTCATGGTGAGCCGTCGCTCATTCCTGGCATCACACCCATCAATCCTCTTGACGTGCTGGATATTGTGCTGGTTCACCGGAAAGAGGGAGCCTTCATTCTCGATACTTGGACGATGTAATGGGGCGCTGCTGCTAGTCTTGGGTCGGTCGATGAGTCGCGCCCAGGACTGGTCGTTAGTGAGCTTTCCCATGGATGGGTCAGGCTAGGTGGGGTGAGAGGCCTTGGTACCTTGCAAGGAACCGGGTTTCCCGAGTTGGCGCTGATGCTTCTCTACCCGTACTGATCCATCCAACCGACCTATCCCAATGTTGAAGCTGTGCTGACAGCATTACGATAGGTTCGGGTGTTTCGCCATACTGTTCGTTTGCTTCCCTGATACCGATGAATGACGCCAAAACGGTTCGCGCTGCTGCGGTGCAGATTAGTCCCGTCCTGTACAGTCGCGATGGGACGACGGAAAAAGTGCTAGAGGCGATCGCTGCCGCCGCCAAGGAAGGGGTGCAGCTGATCGTTTTTCCGGAAACGTTTATTCCCTACTATCCCTATTTTTCCTTTGTGGAACCGCCAGTACTGATGGGCAAGGCCCACATGCTGCTGTACGAACAGGCCGTGACCGTACCGGGGCCGGTGGTGGATGCTGTGAGTCGGGCCGCCCGCTCTTACGAGATGGTGGTGGTACTGGGGGTCAATGAGCGGGACGAAGGCTCGCTGTACAACACGCAGCTCATTTTTGATGCCGACGGCACATTGGTTCACAAGCGTCGCAAAATTACGCCCACTTACCATGAACGCATGGTGTGGGGGCAAGGTGACGGGGCTGGACTTGCCGTTTTGGACACCGCTGTGGGTCGGGTCGGGGCGCTGGCCTGCTGGGAGCACTACAATCCCCTGGCGCGCTACAGCCTGATGGCCCAGCACGAGCAGATTCACTGTGGTCAGTTCCCCGGTTCGATGGTGGGCTCGATTTTTGCCGACCAGATGGAGGTGACGATGCGCCACCATGCCCTGGAATCCGGCTGCTTTGTGGTGAATGCCACGGGCTGGCTGACGCCCGAGCAAAAAGCCCAGATCACCCCGAATGAAAAGCTGCACAAGGCGCTGAGTGGGGGCTGCTATACCGCCATCATCAATCCGGAAGGGGCGCATCTCTGCGATCCGGTGGTGGAGGGCGAAGGGATGGCGATCGCGGATCTCGACTTTGCCCTGATTGTGAAGCGCAAGCGCATGATGGATTCGGTGGGCCACTACGCCCGCCCTGATTTACTGAAGTTGCAGCTCAATCAAGCCGCTTGGTCGGTGATGCAAGCCCAGGGTGCGCCGCTGCCTCAGCTACCGAACCTGGCTGCCGAGCCTGAACCTGCTGACCCCCTGCCGCCCGCTTCCGCCCCCACCCCGTCGGAATAAGTCACGACCGGAGGGCGCTCTGGCCATCCCGCTAGCCGCTGGAGCGATGCCCCTCAACCCATTGGGCTGGGTTAGGCCCGCTGATTGGGTTCGGGTCGGGGCCACCGATGACTGCGCTCAGTCTCACCAGTCCTGACTCGGGCATCGGCTCTGTTAGGCTCAGTTTCATTCACTGCCGTTAGTTGTCATCCTTAAACCGTCATGAACAAGCAACGACTGATCACTGAATTGCAAACCCACGGCCTCAAAATGGTTGACCCGGCGGTCGGGGCGGCGGGGCGCAAGGGCGGGGCTGGCCCCTCGGATCACAAGGCGGTGACGGTGGACGGGACGACGGTGATGGTGCCGATTTACACGGGCACCGCCAGTGAGTCGCCTTATTCGGTGAACAGCATTGATGCGGCGACGGCCACCCTGGCCCATGGCGATGAGGCGATCGCCCCCATCGCCTTTCCCCAACAGCCGCAGTTTTACGGTCTGACCACCGCCGACGGCATCCCTTACTGGAAGATTGCGCTGCTGCACAGCCACGATGTGTTGGCGACCACCGTGCAGCAAACCTGTATGCGCTATCGGGACGAGGCCACCGCCTGCCAGTTTTGCGCCATTGAAAAATCCCTAGACGCCGATCGCACCATCGCCCGCAAAACGCCAGAACAGTTGGCGGAAGTGGCGGAAGCTGCTGTGCGGTTGGATGGCGTTTCCAACATGATCATGACCACGGGGACGCCGAATAGCAGCGATCGCGGTGCGGCCTATTTAGCGGAATGCGCCAAGGCCATCAAAGCCCGCGTGAACCTGCCCATTCAGGCCCAGTGCGAACCGCCCGACGACTTTGTCTGGTTTGAGCGCATGAAAGCCGCAGGCGTCGATAGTCTCGGGATGCATTTGGAAGCCGTTGACCCCGAAGTGCGCGCCCGCATCATGCCGGGCAAAGCGGAAGTGCCCCTCGCGCATTATTTCGACGCCTTTGCAGCGGCGGTGAAAGTATTCGGCTGGGGCCAGGTGAGCACCTATTTGCTGGCGGGCCTCGGCGACAGTTTGGAAACCTTAGTGGAAGCGAGCGATCGCCTGATCAACCTGGGCGTTTATCCCTTCGTCGTCCCCTTTGTGCCCATTTCCGAAACGCCCCTGGCGAACCACCCCGCCCCCAGCAGCGACTTTATGTTCACCCTGTATCAGCGGGTCGGAGCGCTGTTAAAAGCTGCCGGGATGACCTCGGCATCCATTAATGCGGGCTGTGCCAAATGTGGGGCCTGCTCCGCCCTCTCCACGTTTGAAAAATAACGCCTTTAGGAGACGGTGCCCTCGCCTGGCTGCCAGAATTGGGTGGGGCATCCGGTCGGGCACTTGGCCCACCCCAGTCCGTTAAGATGGGGGCGCACTCTATGGGCGATCGCGCCCCCGCTGTTTCCCGAGCTGCCATGGCCAACCTGAAGCGCACCCGCGAGGACATTCTCGAAGCGGTCATCGATACCATTCACCGCAAGGGACTCACTGCCACGGGTCTCAGCGAACTTTTTACCCTCAGCGGCGCGTCTTCCGGCAGCTTTTACAACTACTTTGAGTCGAAGCAAGCGCTGGGTCACGCCCTGATTGATTTTGAATGGGAGAAGCTGGAGAAAAACGTGCTGGCCCCCGCCGCTGCCCAGCACCATTCACCCATTGACCAGATTTTTTGGATTCTCGACAGGCTGGAGGCGAAGCAGACCCGTGAGCCCTTTTGTGGTGGCTGCCTACTCGGCAACCTGATTGTGGATTTGGTGGAGCAGGACGGCAGCTTTCGGGCGCACTTGCAGCAGGTATTTGCGCGGTGGGAAGGGGCGATCGCTCAACGGCTCCAGGCGGGGCGTGACCAGCTCCAACCCACCACGGACCCCGATCTACTGGCGGCGCAAATCATGACGGTGATGGAGGGGGCGATGCTGATGGGCAAGCTGCACCGCGACACCGATCGCCTCCACGCCAGCTTTGATGTGGCCCGACAGTTGCTGACCCTGGCGCTCCAGACTCCCGCACCGCAGCGTTTAGGGTGAGCCGCGATCCGGGGCGATCCGGAGCACCTCACCTAGCCTCTCCTTCGTAAGGAGAGGCCCCGGCAGGGTGGGCAGCGGTGCCGCCAAAGCCAACCTGTCCATAAACCTCTCCTTGTGTAAGGAGAGGTGCCGCAGGCGGTGAGGTTTCGCCCCCCCAAGCGAAGGCCGACATCTCTGGCTGGCGTGCGCGGGGACGCACCAGTGGCGCTACTGCTGCGGGGGGAGAGGGGGCGGCGCGATCGGGCCCAGGGACCGGGTGCCT
>NZ_JACSWC010000376.1 GCF_016888165.1 Halomicronema sp. CCY15110
GATGAGACCAGTGCCCGTGTCCAGGGCAAAAATCAATGGGAGTGGGTGTTTCAGAACGAGCAGGTCTGTCTGCATGTCATCCGCCCCAGTCGCGGCAGGGCGGTGATTGACGAAGTGATGGCGAACCATCGCCCTCACGTGTGGGTCTCTGATTTGTTCAGTGCCCAGAAAGCCCATCCCGCTGAGCAATGGCAAGTGTGTCTGGCCCACCAATTGCGCGATTGCCAGTATGCCATTGATGCGGGCGATGACTATTTTGCCCCACGCATGAAACGGCTATTGCTGCGGGCCATCGCCTTGCAGCGACGACGACACCGACTGGCCGCCTCGACGGTGAAACAGTATTGTTCGCGGTTGCGGGGGGGATTGCGAGAGATTCTCAACCTGAAGCCAAAGCATGAAGAAGGGCAGCGGTTGCTCAAACGCTATCAACAGATTCGCTCCCATCTGTTGCTCTTTCTAGAAGACGAAACCGTCCCTCCGACGAACAATTCGAGTGAGCAAGCATTGCGATGGAGCGTCGTCTTTCGCAAAGTCACTCATGGCTTTCGATCCGACTGGGGGGCTGAACTGTTCGCTCAAGTCCGCTCCCTCATCAATACCGCAAAGCGTCAGGGGTTGTCTGCCTTTGAGGCGATTTCCCGCGTCCTTACCTCACAACAAGCTGATTGGCTACTGGGTTGAGCAATTAC
>NZ_JACSWC010000377.1 GCF_016888165.1 Halomicronema sp. CCY15110
TTGTCTGCCTTTGAGGCGATTTCCCGCGTCCTTACCTCACAACAAGCTGATTGGCTACTGGGTTGAGCAATTACCTTTTAAGTAGAGTAGACAGGAGTAATGATCTGTCAAACGCATTTCGACTTTGCTCAATGCTCGATCTGCTGCTAGGCAGAGGGTTGAGCAAAGTCGAAACCCGGAACCCGGAACCGGATTAATTCAGCCCTCTTGCTTACCTTAAAAAAAGGCGACACCCGGATTCGAGCCGGGGGATGATCGGCAAAATCTCCCAACCCTGAGTTGAACCACAAACCGATCGGCCCCTGGTGGAGCGGGCCGCAAGACGTACCGATCTGTGGCACTGCGATCCCACCCAATTGCCTACGAAGGTACTTGAGATTTCCATGAATGACCGCTGATTTCGCCAAATTCTCCCCTTATTGTCACAATATCCAATGCAGTCGGGCTGTCCAGTGTCACGCCTCTCGCCTCAGCGACGCCACCACCGCACCATCGCTAACCAAGACCCAACGATTCCTTGAAGCGGACTAATATCTGGCCCAAAATGCCCAACTGTCACACACCTAAAATCCTCATTCTCTCGTTAACTGCTTGGTGTGACAGTCTCTCAGCAGCAGCGATTGCCGACGACGGTATATAGCTGGTCAGGTGAACCCAAAGAACTCTTTAATTCCGGGACTTTTAGCGACTACTACATCAAAACTGGTCTACTGTGCCAGTTGTCCAACATCGCAACGGAGTCGTTGCGTCCTTGAGCAAACATTCACCCCATAATCGTGATGGACAATTTAGACATTTACGCTTGAAGAGTTTTGGCAAGGTATCACGTACAGTCAACTACGTTCAAGTAGTTGTACTACTACACAATTTTCTAAGGAATAAAGTCTAATTCTGGCTCGACAACCCAAACAGCCTTCATCGCCATTTTTCTTGCACTTTTTTTTCTGTTATTTGGAGAAATCCCTTCTGGTGGACAAATTAAGGCGTGAGATGGATCTCCTTCTGCATCCTCAGACTTCGGTATCGGATCAGCCACTACAAGATGATTTAGGGAACGTGGAAACGAAGCCAGTATTTCTACCAACCCCTGCCCTTCATATCCAAGCATTGTGTCTTCTACAGTCGTTAAGCTCTCCCTACACACGGAGACTTCATTAGTTATGCCATCAAGGAAAGCAGCAGAAGTCGGGCGGATAGTGCCATCCTCACAACGCTTAACCCAAAATTCTGAAGGAACTATCCTTCGCCATAGTTTCTCATCGTCAGAAATCGAGCCATCATCGACACGATGCATAACTTCTTTTTCATCAAAACTAGGTTCCATATGAAGAGGAGATGGAAACGACTGACCCTCTTAATTTCCTTGAAGCAACCAATTTGAAAGTACTACAACAGATGAAAATCCATCGACAACTCCCTCCATCATTCCATCTTCTAAATTTGCCGCAGCTTTATCCACAGTGAGGAACTCTATAGAACCATTTGGCATAAACTCTAACTCCAATTCACGAGTCCCAACTTCCCATTCAAATTGAATACCACCACCAGGAACAGGGCAAATAAATGGGTCAGGCAATACTTCTTCGTGCAACTGATACAAGACTGTTTTTGATGCCTCTAATGCTTTAGAGGTCACCTTAGTACTTCCATAGCTATCCCAGTTTTCAGGAAGCTCACTGATTTGTCTAATTCTATGTAAGGCTGACGAAAGCCAATTTAAATCACTATCAGAAAAATCAAGATTGGTTTGCTGGTAGTCTTGAGTGATTTCTAGCTCGGGTTCTGATACCGCAATTGATCCCAAATTATTGATATATGCCGTATGACCAATGGCCCTTTGTGTTCGAGACGGTCTAGCCCTAAAGACTCTGGGCTGAACTTCAACATTATTAGTCGAGACACCTTCATATGGGTGAGAGATTTCCATTTGTGTATTACCAAATGGAGAATCGAGAATACGAACAACAACCTTCGAGGAAGGTGTAGTAGAACTTACGGCGTTAGTTGCAAGAATTGATTTACACATCTTCTAAACCCCATCTTTGATGCATTTTTTCCGATGTCATATTCTTGAAGACCACAACTAAATTTCTGCGAATCTTGTCCAAGCAATTCAAAATTGAATCCAAGTCGGATGACTCTGGAACTGCAATCCCGGTGAGACTAAATTGAACAATTTCTTTTGAGTCAGAATTCCGTAATGCCTTAGCGATACTCACTTGTACTTTTAAATTTTCGCTAGGAACGTCAGCGGCCAATTGAAAATTAAGAGATGAAAGCGAGCCAACTTGGAAAGAGCCGTTAAGAAAAGCAAATGCTTCTACGATGTCATCAAGCTTTTCCCATTCCTTACCCTGTTCTAGATGATTTACATACGTTATCTGACAGCTCTTTATTTTTGGCATCTCAGAACTTTTTGTACTTAAAAAACTGCAGAAAGTCTCCCATTCTTTAATAAATTCAGGGCGGAGTTTTTCTTCATAACGAGGATATTTATCCTCTGTTACATAATTACGCCAATTGTATAAAAATCGATCATCTTGTACCTGTAATAACTGTGAGTCCGAAGTATTTTTGAACCAGCATCGCACTGGCAACTTCCCAGGAAATCCATACTCTATGGTAAGTTCGCCTCCAGGTGCCGCACCGATTGGGGGCTGAAGCTCATACGTAGGGTAGCTCTCCCGTATCGCTTGCCAGAATTCACCGAACGCAAGGATTGACCAGGATTCGAGTGTGTCAAACTCAACACCTAATACACTTTCTACGATTGGTGGTTCCCTGAAGCTGGGCAGAACTGGCAATGACTCAGGCATATTTTTATGTTCTGAGGCGGACTTTCGACTTTTATTCAAATATAAGCGATAGACACGGCTTAGCGACATCCAATCAGGCTAGGGCGAGTAGCTAATATCTTATGGACATTGAGGCCGATCGCTCTCCTTACCCTCCGGCTTACCAAGCCACCAGCGATATCCTCATCAATCAGTGACTGTCAGTTTTGCAGGGCGGATCCAGCGATCGCGACGCCGATCTTCCCAACATCCCCACCTCACTCCGCCGGATACTGGTCAAACCGATGCATCAGATCCAGCAGCTCCGCTTGACTGGGTTGACGACCATCGCGGGTGAGCTCTGCCAGACCTTCAAAATATTGCTCGCGAGCATCCGCCGGACAAAACATGATGAGCAATTTGGCAGCTGTTTTGCCCGGATTCGAAAACCCGTGGCGGCGATTTTCCGGCACGCGCATCAGCGTCCCCGGCGAGGCGGAAATCGTCTCCTGATCCAGCACCAACTCCATATCTCCCTCCACGACATAAAAAATCTCCGTCAACTCTTTATGAATGTGGGGACTCGCGCCGCCCGTCTCTGGCGGCATCTCAAATTCAAACAGGCCAAAATGCCCGTGGGTTTCTTCCCCCGTGACCTTAAACGTGCAACGGCTGCTGCGGATTTGCACCGTTTTTCCTGCACCCGGTTCCAAAATCAATGGCAAAGACATGGCAGCTCCTTTTACGACTTAGGGGGATCGCCCCCCGAGTCTATCGCTGCGCTCAGTCATCACGAGCGTTTGATTTCTAAAGATTCAAGAAGGCGACACCCGGATTCGAACCGGGGGATGGAGGTTTTGCAGACCTCTGCCTTACCACTTGGCTATGTCGCCAGACCCGGTAATCAGCATATCAAATCTAACCGTCATTTAGTAGCGCAACGGCGCTAGCAGGTGGACAAAATTTTTTGCGGGATGCTTGACTGACGCTCAGTGCCCCCAGGCCGTCACCCAGGCTGCCATTGGTGGGCAGTGGGTGGAGACGGGCAGGCGAGGCCGCCGACCCAAAGCATGACGATCTCAGGGTGCACTTTGCCCCGGTGGCTGATAGCTGAGCCGCTGAGCCGCCGCCGCCAACCGTCGGGTCATGGCAGCCGCGCTGCTCGGTCGCGCAAAGTAGTAACCCTGACCATAATGACTGCCCAGCTGTGCCAAGAGCGCCGCCTCTTCTGCGGTTTCAATGCCTTCGGCGATGATCTGAATGTTGAGGCTGTGAGCCATGGCAATAATGGCCCGCACCAGGCCCGTATCGTGCGGCTCTCCCCGCAGACGCTGCACAAAAGATTGATCGACCTTGAGCGTGTCAAAGGGAAACTGATGTAAATAGCTGAGAGAAGAATAGCCCGTGCCAAAGTCATCGAGACTGAGCTGCACCCCCAGCGCCCGAATTTGTTGCAGGCGATCGCGGGCGACACCGGGATTCTGCATCATGAGGCTCTCGGTCACTTCGAGTTTGAGAGCGGCTGGCGATAATTGCGTCTGGTGTAGCGCCTGGGCAATATCGTCAACAAAGGTCGGGTGCATCACATGCACTGGGGAGATATTGACACTCATAAAGGCCAAGTTCAGGGTGGAGAACTGGGTCTGCCAGCGCTGCATCTGGGCACAGGCTTGGTGCAGCAACCACCGCTCTAGCCCCACAATCCACCCGGTCTCTTCCGCAATCGGAATAAAAATTTCGGGGGAGACGACGCCTAATTGCTCATGGTGCCAGCGACAGAGGGCTTCAAAACCGACCAGATCACCGGAGCTGAGCTGCGTGACGGGTTGATAGGCGATCGCCATTTGCTGCTGCTGCAAGCTGTGTCGCAGCGCTGTTTCAATCTGCCAGCGCTGCTCTACCGTGGTGTGCATCTCCTGAGAAAATACTTCGTAGCGGGCTTTGCCCCGGTCTTTCGCTTGATACAGCGCAATATCGGCTTGCCGCAGACATTCCTCAACGCTGATCGATTCCCCAGTGCTCAACGCAATCCCAACACTCATCGTGGTGTAGACGTCGCGATCGCCCAGCGAGACGGGTGCCTGCATCATCTGCAACAGTTGATCAGCCAGGTCTAGGGCTTCGTCGATTGCCGCCACCGGCCCGGAAACGACCACAAATTCATCGCCCCCAAAACGACTGACAAACACCGAATGAGGCAACTGGGCACGCAAGCGCTGGGCCACCTCCATCAACAGGCGATCGCCCACCAAATGTCCCAGACTGTCATTAATCAGCTTGAAATTATCTAAATCAATAAAGAACACCGCAAACCGACAGCGAGCATCCTGCGCGGCCCGCTCCAGCCGCTGCTGCATTTCAGCGACGAGGGCAGGGCGACTGGGTAACTGCGTCAGCGCGTCATTAAATGCCTGCTTTTGTAACGTCTGAAAGGACATTTGCAGCTGGTTAGCCATGCCCTCAAACGACGCCGTTAAATCGTCTAACTCTTGAATGCCGCTCTGGGGCAACCGCTGGCGAAAGTTACCGGCCGCTAAGCGTCTGGCGGCCCGCCGCAGGTGCTGCACGGGCCTCGCAATCCACCGCGAAGTGTAGAGCCCAACCATCAGTGAAATGAGCAACGCCCCGATCGACAGCAGAATGATCGTTTGACGGTACGCATACAGCGGCCCTAAAAAGTCGGCATCCGGCATAATGACGCCGATCCGCCAATCCAGCCCATACTCATCTTGAAAGACTGTGATTTGTAAAAAGTAGTGTTCGCGATCAAGTACAAAGTCCAACGTTTGTTCAGTCGTCTCGCTCGTTAAAGCCGCTGCCTGACTTTGCATCGCCCCTGCCGCCGCTTGCAAAACGGGCAAAGGAGCCTCACTGAGCAACATGCGCTCAGTCTGACCATCCTTTAACCAAAAGGGTCTGGCCAGATGCGAGCTCGCGACCAACAGTCCCTCGCGATCGAAAATGAACGCCTGCCCCGTTTTGCCTACTTTCAACGTTTTGAGAAAGTCACTGACCTGGGTCAAAAAGAAATTGTTGGCAAACACGCCCTGCAATGCCCCTTGGTCATCCCACACGGGAGCCACTGCCGGAATCGCCATCGCCGGAAAGGCTTGGTAAGTAAACACCGGCCCCCAAGCGGGTTGGCCCGCTTGCACCGCCGATTGAAACCATGGCCGCTGGGTCACATCAAACCCAGGGGCTTCGAGCATCAGATCCACCAGATCCCCAGTCGCATCCACATTAAAAAATTGCAGCCGTTGCGGCTGCTCGACGCGCACCCGGTGGCGTTGCATCGGACGATCGCGCCCCAATGGCCAGCCCCCGCCAGCAAACTGACCATCCACCGCTCCGTAGTAGATAAAGTCAACGACTTCAAAGTCTTGCGCCTGCTGCCAAAAATGCCGCTCTAACGCCTCAAAATCGTTTAGCGATAATTCGCCATGGTCAATTAAGTTCGCATTGACGCGGTTGATGCGCTGGGGGACGGCTAAATAATTGCTGAGCTCACTCACAATATGGGTCGAAATCTCGGTGCGCAGTTGGCGAGCCACCTGAGTCACTGCTGATTCACCACTGCGTACGGACAAATATCCCGTCAGCGCAATCGCCACCACGAGTTGAATCACAAAGGGAATAATTAATAGCGATCGCAGCGACCACCTCGGTCGCCACCGATTAAAGATTTTTAGCACCGCACCCCTGCCCGCACCCCGTCTTAGTTAGGCGTCAATATCGATACCTGTGCCACTGCGCCCACTCTCTCAATAATAATATGCTGGTAGATATCCCATCTTTCCCGGCTGACTGAATGCCGCCCCAGCTTGCCCACCCCCCAAAAGTCACTACCCATGCCGTTTGAAAACTTATTGGCGCAGCCGCCTCACACCATCCCATCCTCCAGCAACCCTCTCATCCACCAGCCAATTGCCGCTTAGAGCTTTCGCAGCCGGTGCGATCGCTCACCACGACCACCCATATATGTAGCGCTTTGTACTGATTAAGGGGCACTTATCACGCTCTCTTCAGAGTCTCAAAGCTTTAATGCGTTCTCCCAAATCCCGCCCCATCGACGGCAGAAGATCAGGTACTCTAGTAAATCCAAGTTGGTAATGCCGACTGGTTAAGCGAGTCCGCACCCCGTTCCATCACTTAGACCACCGCCGTGCCTAAATTCATGCGTACTGCTCATGACAACTTTTCCGTGCCTCGCCCCGCGATCGCGGTAGCTCAGCGCTAGCGACCCGTTTGACATCAGGATGAACGCGATCGTCTCCGGGCGAC
Source organism: Halomicronema sp. CCY15110 (assembly GCF_016888165.1). Classification (GTDB taxonomy): domain Bacteria; phylum Cyanobacteriota; class Cyanobacteriia; order Phormidesmidales; family Phormidesmidaceae; genus Halomicronema. Next base: position 7,056 of record NZ_JACSWC010000377.1, read on the forward strand.
CAGCATCAGATTCGGCTTCCGGCAACACCAGCACAGCGGCAAATCTTGGAGGTACGGTGTGGAACCAGCACTTGACGGCATTTGGCAACAAGTCTTAGACGAACTGCAAGCGCAACTCAGCCATCCGACGTTTGAAACCTGGATCAAGCCCGCCCGCCCCCAAAACCTATCCGAACAAACCCTCATTATCGCCACCCCCACCCCGTTTGCGCGTAACTGGTTACACAAGCATTACCTGAGCACGATCGCCACCGTCGTGAAAAATATTGTGGGTCGTCCGGTTGAAGTCAAGTTTGTGGTCGAAACGCCCGAGGGCAATGGTGCCATGGCCGAGGGTATGCCAGCCGCAGACTTAACCTGGCCGGTGCTCGCGCCCGCCGCGCCCTTGGCTAGCACCAATGGCCACACCGCCGAGCGCGAAGCTAGTCTGAACCCCAAATCCATCTTTTCGCGGTTTGTGGTCGGTGCCAACAATCGCATGGCCCACGCCGCCGCCCTGGCCGTCGCCGAAGCCCCCGGTCGCGAGTTCAATCCCCTCTTTCTCTGCGGCGGGGTCGGCCTGGGCAAAACTCACCTGATGCAGTCCATCGGCCACTATCGGCTCGAAATTTCGGCCTCGGCTCGCATTGCCTATGTTTCGACCGAACAGTTCACCAATGACCTGATCACCGCCATCCGCAAAGACAGTATGCAGAGCTTTCGCGATCACTATCGGCAAACCGATGTGCTGATGGTGGATGACATCCAGTTCATTGAGGGCAAAGAATATACCCAGGAAGAGTTTTTCCACACCTTCAACACCCTGCATGAGTCGGGCAAACAAATTGTGCTGGCCAGCGATCGCCCGCCCAACCAAATGCCCCGTCTACAAGATCGGTTGGTGTCGCGCTTTTCCATGGGACTGATCGCCGACATTCAACCCCCCGACTATGAAACGCGGATGGCGATTCTGCAAAAGAAGGCCGAGTACGAGAATGTCCGGCTGCCCCGGGCCGTCATCGAATACATCGCCTCCACCTACACCTCCAACATTCGAGAACTGGAAGGGGCCCTGATTCGCGCGATCGCCTACACCTCCATCTCCGGCCTGCCGATGACGGTGGAAAATCTGATGCCGGTGCTCAGTGCCACCGCTAGTGAAAAAGTCGAAGTCTCCCCCGAAACCGTCCTCAAAGTCATTTCTGAAGTCTTTAACATTTCCGAGGACGACCTCAAAAGCAGCTCCCGCAAACGGGAAATTAGCCTCGCCCGCCAAATTGGCATGTATCTCATGCGCCAGCACACCAGCCTGAGCCTGCCCAAAATCGGCTTGGTTTTTGGCGGCAAAGACCACACCACGGTGATGTACAGCTGCGACAAAATTACTAAGCAGATCAAAAAAGATCCCAGCCTTAATCAAACCGTGCGCGACGTGAGCGATCGCATCAACACCGCCGAATAACGCGCTCTCAAAAATTGACGGTCTATCCCCGGCAGCTCCCCTGCCGGGATTTTTTGATCTGGGACGAAAATTTTTGATCCCTCGCATCGAGGCCGCACTCTGCCCAGACTTGCCGAATGTAACAATATATGAAAATTCCCGGTGGGGTTATGTGGAAAACTGCGCTACGGATGTGGAAAACAGTCCCCAAAAACCCTCCACTTTTGAGAGACTATGGGGAAAAGAATTAAGCCCCATCAGGGATGTGGAAAACTCTCGCGGCTCTCCACAAGTTCTCCACAAGATTGGGGACGACCGAAGCTAGACCCGGCAAGCGATCCCCTATTTATCCACAATTTCCGCAAGCCCTACTAATACGGCTATAAGAAAAATTTGATCTAAAAAGACCCTAAGAGCCCCCTTAACGATGGGGAAAAGCCAGGGTGATACGATAGGCATCCATCCAGCTTGAGGACGATCTGGTTCCCCCAAGCAGCGTCACCACTCCATCCCAGTTTTTCTAGAAGCACCCTATGAAATTCGTTTGTCCCCAAAGTGAACTCAATACTCATCTCTCTTTAGTGGGTCGAGTCGTACCCGCTCGACCCAGCAAACCTGTCCTCAGTAACGTCCTGATCAAAGTGGACGAAGAAAAGCAACAGGTAACCCTGATCGGGTTTGACGAAACGATGGGTATTCAAACCTCCTTTAAAGCAACGGTAGAAGAACCCGGCGAACTCACCTTGCCCGCCAAACTGCTGGAAAGCATTATTGCCCGACTGCCCTCAGAAGACATTGCGATTCAGGAAACCCAGGAAGACGCGGCGGTCACCATCACCAGCTCCTCGGGCAAATATGAAGTGCGGGGGCTAAGCGCTGAAGATTACCCCAGCCTGCCCGTGATCGAAGACGGCCAAGCTGCCGAACTGTCCATCGAGGCGTTGCTGGAAGGACTCAAAGGCGCGCTGTTTGCGACGAGCGCCGATGAAAGCAAGCAAGTGCTCACGGGGGTGCACCTGATGGCGGAACCGGAAATACTGGAGTTTGCCGCCACGGATGGTCACCGTCTGGCAGTGGTCAGAACGAGTGATGAGTCGGGTGATAAGGATGACTCCGTCGCCAAAATGGATGTCACCGTCCCCGCGAAAGCGCTCCGCGATCTGGAGCGGATGCTGCAAACCTACACCTCTTCGGAACCGATCGCGCTCAAATTCGATCGCACCCAGGTCATTTTTGAACTAGGCGATCAGCGCCTCACCACGCGCCTGCTCGAAGGGCAATATCCCAACTATCGCCAACTCATTCCCAAGCAGTTTGAGCGGCAAGTGACGATCGATCGCAAGCTGCTCATGGATGCCCTGGAACGCATCGCCGTCCTGGCCGATCAAAAAAACAACATTGTGAAACTTTCCCTGGACTCCAAGCAGCAATCCGTTGCCGTCTCGGTAGAAGCGCAAGAAGTCGGTAGCGGTCGCGAAGTGGTCGCCGCCCAAATCTCGGGCGATGACCTCGACATTGCCTTTAACGTCCGCTATCTGCTGGATGGTTTGAAGGCTCTTGGCACTAACGAAGTGCAGCTCCAGTGCAACACCGCCACTAGCCCCTCCATCTTCGTTCCCCTCGGTGAAGTGCAGATGACTTACCTCGTCATGCCCGTCCAAATCCGTTCTTAACGGAGTTAGGCAAAATTCAACGTCCATTTGAGTGAAGTGCTAAATGTGAGTTCTCTCCTATGGAAAACCTCACATTTCCCAAAGTTGAAGACGATCACGAGCACCTTACAATGAACGCGCTCGCTGGGTTTGTCGAGCTTGCAGCTTACCAATGCCGATGAACAGGAGCGAGACGATCGCAAACAATGCCAACATGCCCAAGGAATTGAACAGTACCTGGGTATACCCCAGAGCACTGACATCGGTAAACGGGTAGGGATATTGATTGCGCACGGCTCCTAGCAGCAAAGTGTAGACCGAGTAGCCGATTGGATAGCTGAGCCACACCAAGGCTCCACGCCACTGTAGCGATCGCTTAGGCACGCCCAACCACCAGTAGATCAGATAAGCAGCGGGCATAACGGTATGCAGCATGATATCCACTATCTTCGTTAACCCCTGCGGATCCCAAAGTTGACTCAGCAACAGGTGATAAACAGCGGCCACAATGGTGATGTAAACCGCGATCGCCGTAACCGTACTGGGCTGCTGCAAGAGCGATGTCACCAATTGTGGCTTGGCGTTGCTCGACTTCATGCTCCCGGCGGTGAAGGCTAGGGCTACGAGAATGTTGGTGAGTACCGTGAAATAGCTAAAGAAGCTAATGACGCCGGAACCGATGCCCGTGCCATCGGCCAAACTGGTATTGATAGAAAGATAAAATCGCAGGATGACGGTAATCCAACCCGCGATCGCTGCGATACTGGCATAGTGACGCATAGAGCATGGGTGACGCATAGCAATTAAGGCAACATCATGCGCTCCGAACTAGCTGAGAAGCGTTACGCCTCGCCACCAGCGGCCCGTTCTTCCGACTCAATTTTTTCCCGCGTCTCGCCCCAATAGGCGCTGACGGTGATGATTTCATTCCCGCCATCAATTTCCGTTTTCCAGCGATAAATCGTGTTTTTGGGATTCACCCCGACCTCGATCAACTTGGCCCCCATGTAATAAGTCATGGAATCACGGGTACGCTGCTTGAAAAATTCCGATTGGTTCTTAGGAACGGTCCGTGAGAGATGGGCTTGGGTATGTTTGGGCTTGGCCATGGCGAGTCAACAATCTGGAACGAATCATCCTTTATCTTAAACAGCGATGAAACCGGGTTCAATCCTAAGCCCACTAAGCAGGTGTCGCCAAAAGCAGGGAGAGGCTAGGAGAGGTCTTACAGCCCATGAAACTGCCGTAAGCGCTTCCCAACCCCTTTTACTGACAAGCAGCGACACAGCAACTCGTGTGTAATGGATAGCTCCCCCTAGGCAGGGGCAAATGAGACTAGACAGTGGCCGCAGTGGAGGGTACCGATGTCTCAAACTTGAGCTTTGATCGCTTGTAAGGATCGGGAATATCGACCGGATAATCGCCCGTAAAGCAGGCGGAACAAAAACTGTTGGGATCCTGGTGAGTGGTTTTGAGCATGCCCTCCCAGCTGAGATAAGCGAGGGAATCAACCCCGATTTTTTCAGCAATTTCTTCCACCGACAAGTTGGCGGCAATCAATTGTTCCTGGTTGTCGGTGTCGATGCCAAAGAAGCAGGGATGCGTCACGGGGGGGGATGAAATGCGCATGTGCACTTCCGTCGCGCCCGCTTCTCGCAAGGCCTTAACGATTTTGTAGCTGGTGGTGCCCCGCACAATGGAATCGTCCACAATCAGCACCCGCTGACCGTTCAAAACATCTTTCAGCGGATTCAGCTTCACCCGAATGCCGACCTCGCGCATCGATTGAGTCGGCTGAATAAACGTGCGTCCCACATAGCGGTTTTTGATCAGCCCTTCGGCATAGGGAATATGGGACGCTTTGGAAAAGCCGATCGCTGCGGGAACGCCAGAATCCGGCACTGCCATCACCAAATCCACGTCAGCCGGGGATTCGCGCGCCAACTCTTCACCCAGACGGATGCGATAGGTGTAGAGGGTTTCTTCATTAACGACGCTATCGGGACGAGAGAAATAGATCATCTCGAAAACGCAAAGCTTGCGCTCAGCTGTGGCATCCCATTGCATGGAGGTAATCCCCGACTCGGTAATCCAAACCAGTTCTCCGGGCTGAATATCACGCACATAATGCGCTCCAATAATGTCGAGGCCACAGGTTTCCGACGACAACACGTAATTGGCCGGGCCGCCGGACTGGCTGGGTTCATCGCCCAAGATGCCCAACACGAGAGGGCGGATGCCATGGGGGTCGCGAGCGCCGATAATGCCTGCCGGGGTGCCGATGACGAGGCTAAAAGCGCCCTGACAGCGCTTAAAAGCGGAAATCGCACCCTGAATCCAGCCTTGTCCGGCATCGACGGCTTCGGCCATTGCATAGGCAATCATTTCGGTATCGGCGGTGCTGACAAAGTCGTAGCCGCTGTCGTGCAGTTCGGTTTTGAGGATGGCGGCGTTGACCACGTTGCCGTTGTGGGCGATCGCAATCTCACCCAGCTTGGTGGGGGCGATCGCCGGTTGGGCATTGGCTAAATGGCTCGACCCGGTTGTGGAATATCGCGTGTGACCGATGGCATATTCGCCGGGCAACGTTTTGAGTTTGCCATCATCAAACACCTGAGACACCAGGCCCATGTGCTTATAGCTGTGCAGTTTACCTTGGTCGAAGGTGGCAATGCCCGCCGACTCTTGCCCCCGATGCTGGAGGGCGAACAAACCAAAGTAAGCTAATGTCGCAACCTCTTCGGTCGGAGCATATACCCCAAACACACCGCAAGCCTCTTCAGGTTTGTCGGGGCGAGAGACCTCGGTCGTACGCGGAGCAAGAGAATCCGCTGGAGAGGGCGATCGCAAAGTCATATTGAATGGTGGCTCCGAGTTAAGACTAGACAGATTGACAGACAGCAGATTCTCAGCAAGGACGCGAGCACAAGGTTCCCCAAGCACGCCTGACTTCCATCATAGGATCTTGAACTCACGATCTGCGATGAAAAATCTTTGATTCTTTCCAAAAACTTAATGCAATCTTAAACCATTTTAGTTGCATCATTGACAGCGGCGATGTCTGGTCACAACCATCTCATATGGGTGAACTCGACCTGAAACTTGCTAAATCCAGGGGCTCGTTCGTGCGACATCGTGTCGGTGGATGGTTGCACCCTTAGTGGCGTCAATGAGGCGATCGCATCCCTGGCGTGAGGCCATGATTCTCTCTGGGGGGTCGCCGGGCATACTGGAAAGAATGCCAACTCAGGCAGTTTACTTTTAGTTGTCAATTCAATTATTCGTATCGCTAGGAGACGAGACAAAATTATGGAACATCGTGGCGTAACCGTTTGGTTAACGGGGTTAAGCGGAGCCGGTAAAAGTACGATTACAGAAGCTTTGGCGCAGCGTTTGCGCGATCGCCAGTGCAAGCTGGAAGTGCTTGATGGCGATATCGTCCGCACGAACTTGACCAAAGGACTCGGCTTTAGCAAAGAAGACCGTGACACCAATATCCGTCGCATTGGGTTTGTCTCCCATTTGCTGACGCGCAACGGCGTCGTGGTGCTGGTATCCGCCATTTCGCCCTATCGCGCTGTCCGGGAAGAAGTGCGCGAAATGATTGGCGATTTTATGGAAGTCTACGTCAGCGCGCCGCTAGAGGTCTGCGAATCTCGCGACGTGAAAGGGCTCTATAAAAAAGCCCGCGCGGGTGAAATCAAACAGTTCACCGGCATTGATGACCCCTATGAACCCCCCGCCAATCCTGAAGTGAACTGCGAAACTCACAATGAGAGTTTGGCCGAAAGCGTGGATAAAGTCATCGCCAAACTGGAAGAACTGGGGTATTTGCCTGTGGGGGTTCCTGCTTAGGCGAGGTCTGGACAACTAACTCGCTTGCGCTCACGGCAACCTTGACTCATGCCAGGGATCTCAAATTTGAGATCCCTTTTTTAGTGGCTGCTTTTAGTGGCTAACTGAGGTCATGAGCCGTCCTTGAGGTGATGGCGATCGCTGCTCAGGTGAGGACGCGATCGCAACTGAGTCAACCCAGGTTGGGGACTATCCAGGCGTCCCCAGTATTGAGTATTCTCCTAGGTGGCTCTTATTGAATATGTCATGCTAGATCTCACTGGAAAAACCGCCCTTGTTACCGGCATCGCCAACAACCGTTCCATCGCGTGGGGCATTGCGCAACAGCTCCATGCGGCTGGGGCTGACTTGGGGGTTACCTACTTGCCGGATGCCAAAGGCAAGATGGAAAAAAAAGTCAAAGATTTAGTTGAGCCGTTGAATCCGTCTTTGTTTTTGCCGTTGAATGTGCAAAACGATGAGCAAATGGCCGAGACCTTTCAGGCGGTGAAAGCGCAGTGGGGCAAGATTGATATTTTGGTGCACTGCCTCGCCTTTGCGAATCGTGACGACTTAACGGGGGACTTTAGCGCCACGTCACGCCAAGGCTTTCAAACGGCGTTGGATATTAGTGCGTATTCTTTGGTGAGCTTGGCGAATGGGGCGAAGCCGCTGATGACTGAGGGCGGCAGCATCGTCACGCTGACTTATCTGGGCGGCGTGCGAGTGGTGCCGAACTACAACGTGATGGGCATTGCCAAAGCGGCGCTAGAAATGAATGTGCGCTACCTAGCGTCAGAAATGGGAGCTCACAACATTCGCGTGAATGGAATTTCGGCGGGGCCGATTCGGACGCTGGCGTCTTCCGCAGTGGGCGGCATTTTAGACATGATTCACCATGTGGAAGAGATTGCGCCTCTGGGGCGCACCGTCACTCAGGAGGAGGTGGGCAAGACGGCGGCGTTTTTGTGTAGCGATTTGTCTAGCGGCATTACTGGGCAAATCCTTTACGTCGATTCGGGCTACAACATTATGGGCATGTAGGTTATGGGTCGCGATCGCTGCCCTTGGCAATGGGCGATCGCCATGCGCACCCGTCAATTTTCAATCTTGGTCATTTTGGTAAGCTGCAGACTAATGGCCTTCAGTCTTGCCTGACGAGACCCTTCTCTACATGCCAGTAACCTGAGTATCCTTGATTGTCGTCGTGCTGACTTGTCATGGCTAAACGTAATGAAATTGCGGCTCTGTTGGGGGCCTTGCTCATCACTGGCGGTTTGCTAGGCGGCCTCGGTTGGTGGGCCTATCGGCAGTTTGCTCCCAGTTTGACGAGTGGCGGTGGGGCGGCACCGACTAGTGGCAATGCGCCCACCGGGGCAACGGCTGACAGTCCAGGGGGCACTCCCCAGGCGCGCATCAGTGTCGGCGACAGGTTGCTGGTGGCGGAGCCCGCATCGCCGACCAAAACTCAGGCTGTGGAAGCGCTACAAGCGGGAGATTTTGAGACGGCGATCGCGGCTCTGACTCAGCACCTAGAGCAAAATCGCAATGATCCGGAAGCGCGGATTTTGCTGAACAATGCGGAGATTGGCGGGCAAGCTGCTTATACGATCGCCGTGGCGGCTCCTGTGGCGACGGCAGTGAATCCGGCGAAGGAAATGCTGCGGGGGGTGGCCCAGGCCCAAGCACAGATTAATCAGACTGGCGGCATTAATGGCACGCCGCTGCAGGTGGCGATCGCCAGTGATGACGATAATCCTCAAACGGCTACACAAGTTGCCCAGGCACTGGCCGATAATCCCGACATTTTGGGGGTGGTGGGCCACTTTGGCAGTGATACCAGCCTGGCGGCCAGTGCAGTCTATGATCAGGCCGGTTTGGCGATGATTTCGCCTACCAGCACCTCGGTCGAACTCTCGAACGTGGCCGACGAGGTGTTTCGCACGGTGCCGAGCGATCGCTTTACGGCAACTTCCCTCTCACGCTATGCCGTCACGAACTTCACACCCGCGAATCTGGTGGTGTTTTTTAACGGTGAGAGCGGTTATAGCGAATCCTTGAAATCGGAATTTACGACGGCGATTTATAGCGATGGGGGACAAATACTCGCTGAATTTGATGTGTCAGACGCCCAATTCGATGCTGCGACGGCAGTGTCGCAAGCCATTCAGCAAGGGGCAACAGGCCTCGTGTTGCTGACCAATACCAGTACCCTGGAGCAAGCGCTGCAAGTCATCCAGGTCAATCAACAGCGGTTGGCGTTGCTGGGGGGCGATAGCTTATATAACCCCCAAGTGCTGGAAGCAGGGGGCCGTGATGCGGTGGATATGGTGGTGGCAGTGCCGTGGATTTTGGGCAACAACACGGAATCAGAATTTGCCCAAACAGCGCGCCAGCTCTGGGGCGGCGATGTGAACTGGCGCACGGCGATGGCCTATGATGCGACGCTGACGCTGGCGGCGGCACTCCGCAGTGAGCCGACTCGGGCGGGGGTGGTGGCCGCGCTTCAGACTCCTGGTTTTCAGGTCGATGGGGCTACGGGAACGGTGCAGTTTTTGCCATCGGGCGATCGCAACCAGGCGATGCAGTTAGTAGAGGTCGTGCCCAGCGATCGCACCAGCTTTGGCTATCAGTTTCAGCTCGTCAGTCCCTAAGTGTGGCGGGCGCTTGCCATGGGGGAGCTGCACCTAAATCAAGTCTCCGTTCAATCCGGTTTCAACTTCCCTCAGCCTGCCAGTATCGAGAGTTGAGCGGAGTCGCAACTCGGTGCCTGGGGAGCTGTTTTGTGCGCCAGTCCCGGAGCGCCACCGCGACATTAAGACTTGTCCCAAAATCACAAATCTCAAGCATTGCTTCCACATCTGCGGGTAAATATTAGTCTTACGATTTAATCACCCTCTGCCCGTGTTCGTGCACCATGACTGATTCTCCTGCCGAAAAAGTTGTCTGCTTAGAGGTACTCGCCGCCGTTGCTAATTTGGGGGGAGATCCGACACCGCTAGAATTTGAAGCCTTTTTAGCCGCTATCAACACCTTTCAACCGCTCCCATCGGAGACCACGCCGGAGCGGTTGCTAGCGACCGCTCCCGCGGAAATTGCGACCCACCTCGGCCAGATCCAGACGGCAGAATTGCAGCAGCAAGTCTATCGCGGTGCGTTTGCGATCGCCCGCTCCAAAGGCATTAATCCCCAAGAGGCGCAGATGCTTGGGGAGATTAAAACCGCGTTTGGGTTGTCCCCCGAGGTCACCCAGGCGCTTGAAAAACAGCCCCTGCTGTTCGACTCTGCGGGGGGAGTGTTGAACTCGGCGCTAGCCGGGATGGCGTCTTTGATTGGCCGCGAAGGGGATGTGCGGCGACTGATTTTTGATTATTCCATGGGGGCAGCGATCGTCGGCCTGGTGCCGCTGACGGGCGGCGGCACCCTCGAAATCAAACTGCTCATCGTCCTTGGCCTCATGCTCAAAATGATTTGGGATATCCGCAAGTTGTGGGGACGACCGCAAGGGCAAGACATTTTGGCGATCATTGGGCAAGTCTTTGGCGTCATGGGGGCCGCCATTGGGGGCTTGTTGGCCTGGGGCACACTGATTGGGGTGAGCGCGATCGTGCCCTATGCGGGCGCGTTTGCCAAAGCGGCGGGATTTGCCACGGCGACTTGGATTGCCGGGCAGGCCACCAACCAGTTTTATACCAGCCAAAAGCGGCCTGATTTGGCGGCGCTCAAGCGGGCCTTTCCGAACCTATTGTCTTCAGACAAGTCGTAAAGCGCAGTTCCCAGGGAGGATGAGTCATGGATAAATTTAAACGCCGCCAATTTTTACTTGGGGGGGTCGCCGCTGGGACGGCGGCCACTGCTGGCACGGAGCTGGTGCGGCGGCGACGAGCCGAGGCCAAACAAGCCGCGATCGATGCCTTTGCGGCAGAGTTTTATGACCCTGAAGACATCATTCAAGCAGCGGTCACGGGTGATACTCGCATGGTCGAAGAGTTTCAGGCGATTCAAGCCTCGGCGGTGTTTCCGCCGCCGCCCATTCCCTATAACCGGGAGATGTCAAAACGCCTGATTTTGCTCAGCCGTCTCGCCACCCAGCAATACATTACCGGACGCAATGATCCGAGCTACGACGGTAACTTGCAGCAGTTATTTGACTACGATTCCAGCTTGGATCAATACCGCCTGGTGGCCTCTTTTCGGGGCAAAGAACGACAAGTTAACGACAGTATTGAAGTTCAAGTGCCGCAACAGGTCATTGATGATCCCACGTTGTTGAACGACCCCACGGCCCTTGAAGAAAGTCTGTCACAAACTGAAGAGGTGATTCGGTCTGGGGTGACGGCAGCCGTCAAAGTTGGCCGCCAAATTGAAGTGTTCTACGGGTTCCTGTTAGAGTCGGACGCCGAGAGCATTTTGGTCTTTCGCGGGACGCAGCGCACTGCTGAATGGGTGGGTAACATCTATGCCGTGCAGGAAGACTATATCAATCCGCAAACGGGCGAATCGCTCGGTCGCATTCACACTGGCTTTCGACGCATCGCTGATGGCATCATCAATCCCCTGGCTGTGGATGCTGTGCGGGGGATCAATCCGAATAAGCCTTGTTATGTATCAGGGCACAGTTTAGGGTCCGCACTGGCGACCATCTTGGCCCTTGATATCGCCCTCGCGGTGCCAGAGTTGCAACCGCAACTGCAGGTGTATGTGTATGCCAGCCCACGGGTGGGCAATCCTGACTTTGTAAATAGCTACGCCCAAATTTTGCCCAATACGTTTCGCATTACCAATTTGGCCGATCCGATTCCCACGATGCCGCCGACAAAACTGCGGGCAGAGTTTGTGCATGTGGGTGAGGAGTGGTCGTTTGTGAGTCAGGGGGGCGACATTTTGCCGAACCACATTGTCGATACTTACCGGCGGGCGGTGAATGCCGGGGTGGAAACGAATCAATCGCGTGATTTTCCCAGCAGTGGGGTGGGCAACGTAACGGCTTAGAGTGGGCTGGCTGGGGACTCGGCAAAGTTTGAGAATGAAGGAATGGCCGCAGAAAAGCGATCGCTCATCCAGTTTCAACTACTCATAAAACTGGGCTAATGATCAAATTTCAAAAATGAACACATAATGAAATTTCTACGGAAAAAATTCCTGGCTCTAGGAAAAAAATGTGAAATTCGTAATTGTTTGGCATATTTTTTATGCTATTCTCTTAATCATTGAAGGGGAGTAGCTTGAGGCTTACGCCCGTTATCTGAATCAACATACTGGTGATGAGCCTGGTTCAGATAGCAAATTAGCATTTGTCTAATTTGTCAGCGAGACCTTCACTAAGTCCACAGAGAGAGTGGGCTTGGTGGGGTCTTTTTAGAATTCCGTCATGCCTGCTCAATCCATTCATAAAGAGAGAAGAGCATGACGTTTATAGAAGGATTTACCGCTGGTTTATTGCTGATCACGCTATCAGAAATCGGGGATAAAACGTTCTTTATTGGCGCGATTTTGGCGATGCGGCATCCTCGCCGCTGGGTGTTTGTGGGGGTGACCGCAGCGCTCGCAGTCATGACGCTGTTGTCCGTCTGGATTGGGCAAATTGCGACCCTGTTTCCGCAACATTATGTGCAGTGGGTGGCGATCGCGCTCTTTTTTGGCTTTGGCTTAAAGCTGCTTTACGATGCCAGCCAAATGTCGGGGCAAGAGTCGCTGGATGATGAATGTGAAGAAGCCTTAGCCGCTGTGAAAGAACGGGAACAGGGCATCACCAGCTGGTCGATTAGAGCCGTCTTGCTCGAAGCCTTTACCCTCACCTTTGTGGCGGAGTGGGGCGATCGCACCCAGCTGGCGACCATTACCCTGGCGTCGGCGAATAATCCCTATGGCGTGCTCGTGGGGGCGATTTTGGGTCATGCCATCTGTGCGGCGATCGCGGTGACCTGCGGCAAACTCATCGCTGGACGCATTTCAGAGCGGTTGCTGACGGCTCTGGGGGGCATTCTATTCATTGGGTTTGGGATGCTCGCTGCCTTCAACGGTGGGGCTTAACGAGATGGGTCGCCTCTAGTCAACCCATTCAAGCCAACGCCCAGGTTACGTTTCACCGTCATTTCAACTAACCAAATATCACCTCATGACCCCGTCTCGTCCTTACCAACCTTTACTGCTCCGCGTTTTGCATGGCCTCACGGGCCTTTGCCTGATGGCCGCCATGGTGACCGCCTACTGGACTTACGAAGTCTACGACGGTCGCTGGGGAGGCATACCGTTGCCCGAATACCGCGCGATTGAAGGCCTCCACGGCACCTTTGGGCTGTGGACTTTGCTCATCTTTCCGGCCTTGCTCATTTATGCCTGCCGTCAAGGTCGCCGCCGCCTTTGGCAACCCCAGTCATGGCAACAGCTCGCGGATGTCGGCAAGCCGATCTGGTGGTACACCCTCAATCGTTTGGTCAATACGCTGGCTCTGCTGGCCCTCACCTTTGCCCTCTACAGCGGCAAAATGATGGATGAAACCTGGCTGCCGCGTGGCGAACTGAACCATGCTTGGTATTACGCGCATCTGATTTCGTGGGTAGTAATGGTGGGGGCGATCGCGCTCCACCTCTTGCTCAACGCCAAGGTCGGCGGTACCCCGCTCCTGCTGTCGATGCTGACCTGGCAATATCGCGAAAAAGATAGCCCCCAGCGGTGGCCGGCTCATATCACCCAAACTTGGGTCGCGTTTCGTCAGGGGGCTTGGCGGCACTGGCTTTCGACTAAAACGGCGATCGGGGTGATGGAGATTGCTATTTTAGGCAGTTTGGTGGTCGCTTGGCTGTTACCCCTATTCAAATAAAACTCAATGGGTTTGTGACCAGCCCATCATTCATTGGGCATTGGGCGCACGAAATATTCATGGACTGCGATCGCTGATCTATGTGGACTGAACATGAATTCCACAATTGGTGAAAGATGCACTGGTTGGTAAGTGAAGAATTGACACAAATTTGATATGGCACTCCGTTTGAGCCCGTGCACCGGGGCAAATTGAGACAGTATCGATCCCGGTCTCCAGTAGATTTGGCGTACATCTGAATGGTTGACCCTCCACCCGTAAGTCCCAGGCCAGTATTGTGCCAACGGTTTACCCGATGTACCCTGACTTCCCCATCTGATCACTTCTTTTGCAGGATAAATCCATGAGTGTTTTTAAGATTGCCGCAACCACAATTGTGACGGGATGTATCAGCTTGGGGGTGATGTCAACTGCCCAAGCACAGTATGAAACGTTTGAAATTTCCCCTGGGTTTACGCCGGATCCGCTGGTGGGTAGCGGCGTCTCGGGTGGCCCCGATGAGGTGGATGGCTGTGGTTTCATTGATACTGCGGATAGTCCGGATCACGTGCTGTACGTGAATGATTATTTTGACTATCTTCGCGTGTCCGTCGAGTCACCCGGCGATGTCACCCTATTTATGGAAAATATCGAAACTGGCGAGGCGATGTGCGTCGATGATTCCAACGGTACGCTGTTGCCAGAGTTTGCGGGTGAGTGGCCAGCCGGCACTTATTTCCTCTGGATTGGTGATTTTGACGGTGGGGCTTATCCCTACGACATCTATATCTCGGAGTTTTAAACTGGTGCTACGCATTTCGGTTCTGAGAAGGGAAATGTGGTAAATTGTGAGCAAATCATTGAGGGACTTGCGCGTAAAAAAGATCCCCATGAACCGAGTTTCGACTCCGCTCAACTCTCGATACTGGTAGGTTGAGCG
>NZ_JACSWC010000378.1 GCF_016888165.1 Halomicronema sp. CCY15110
ATGTTTGAAGATGCTGGGCTTGAGCCTGTAAATTAATTTCACTGCTGTCACTGATGGCTAATACATGCCGTCCCTCGACTTGGCACTGGCAATGTTCTGAAGCACTTTTGACCAGTTCTGAAACGCTCACCTTCTCATTCTCTAAAAACCGATAGTAGCCGACCTGTTCGGCTCGATTGCGACTCATGGCGCGGATATTGACGGATTGTTCCCGACTCATCGATTCATATAGCGAGGCCCCCTTTTTACCAGGCGACTATCACCAAAAGCCTTCCCTCGCGCCGCTTCCGCATGAATAAGAATAGGATTCTCCATCTCGATGACCCC
>NZ_JACSWC010000379.1 GCF_016888165.1 Halomicronema sp. CCY15110
TCGATGACCCCATGTTTTCTGGCAGCATCCTACTACAACATGACTTGTGTGTACTTAGTAGCCTTGCCAAGGAGAGGAGAGGTGAGGTTCTACAGCCGGTAACGCGGCCACAACCGATCGCGGCCCTCTAGCCTGACCAGCGATCCGGCAACTGTTTTATGAACAATAAATCTGCTGGGGGCGAGACCGCCTCAAACAGGTCAATCTGCCGTATCTTAGGGCGATATCATGCCGTTGAGTTTCACCATCATTGCAACGGTGCTGAGATTTGTTGCTGTTTTGGGACTGATTGCCTGTGACTACTGCCGCCAAATCTAAATTTCCGCTGACCATTACCAACCTGATTTCCTTCGGGTTGATGCTGTTTGTGCCCCTCGCTATCTGGGCCGAGCACGCCGAGTTGGATCCCTTGATCGTCTTTGCTGTTTCAGCGATCGCCATTATTCCCCTCGCTATGTGGCTCAGCACCGCCACCGAAGAAGTGGCCGTGGTGACTGGCCCGTCCATTGGCGGGTTGCTGAATGCTGTCTTTGGCAACGCCACCGAACTCATCATTGCCCTAGTCGCCTTAAAAGCAGGACTGGTGGGCGTGGTCAAAGCAAGCATTACGGGGTCGCTATTGGCCAACCTGCTACTGGTGATGGGACTGTCGATGTTGGTGGGGGGCATCAAATATAAAGAGCAGAAATTTGCCTCCGTGATTGCCCGCATCAACGGCTCTACCATGACCCTCGCGGTCACGGCCCTGGTGCTCCCGGCGCTGTTAATCCAAACCTCCACCGTGGTCGCCCCCGAAACCATCCGCCATTTGTCCCTGACAGTGGCGATTGTATTGCTCGTGGTCTATGTGTTGACCCTCGTCTTTTCTCTTAAAACCCACAGCTATCTCTACGACGTAGGGGTCGAAGATCTAGAAATTGATCCTGAAGCTACCGACCACGCCGAAAAGCCCAATCTGTGGCTCTGGGTAGGAGTCCTGTTAGCGGCCACCCTCGGCGTCGCCTTCATTTCGGAAATTTTTGTCGCCGCGCTGGAATCAGCCACCGCCACGCTCGGCTTTACAGAACTCTTTTCCGGCGTGATTTTGGTGCCGCTGGTGGGAGGCGCAGCGGAATATCTGACGGCGGTGCGAGTTGCGTACAAAAACAATATGGATCTGGCGGTTTCCATTTCCATGGGGTCAAGCTTGCTGGTCGCGCTGCTCATTGTGCCGGTGTTGGTGCTGGTGGGTCAGGCGATCGGTCAGCCCATGGATTTGAATTTCAACCTGTTTGAAGTAGTGGCCGTTATCATCGCCGTGGCGCTGGTCAATCTCATCAGCCTCGATGGCCGCTCCAATTGGTTGGAAGGTGTGTTACTGCTGGCGACTTTCGTCATTTTGGGCACAGCCTTCTACTTTCACCCGGTTTAGGTGCGATCGCCCAGTCAGAAATCTGGCACAGATTTGATTGTTGTTCGCCTCGCGATCGCCCTCATTCGTTACCTTTCACCCCTGGGTTACAGTCGCCCCGCTCGGGCTCAGCCATAATTGGCCATCTATGCCAATATCCAGGAAAGTCGAGACGCGCCATTGCCGATGGGAACCCAACAGCTAAAAATTTCTCACCTGAAAGTTCACCTGACCGACCATCCCGAAGTTTGGTCGCCGCTCAGTGCCGTGGAGATGCTGTCTTTTTTGGTCGAACACGATTTTCTCGATACCTTAGAGCAGCAGCGAGTTTTAGACTTTGGGACGGGGTCAGGCATCGTGGGCATTGTCTGTGGTCTGCTGGGGGCAACTGCAGTCACGCTGAGCGATTATTCTGCGATCGCCGCCCAAGTGGCCGCTGCGAATGCCCAACAAAATGGTTTGACGGGCGTGGTAGGGGTGCAGAGCGATCGCTTTCAGCAGATTCCACCGACCTGTTACGACCTGATTATCAGCAATCCCCCCGTGCAGCCCTGGCTATTCACCGACCTCGACCAGCCCGACAATCGGGCTCAAGTCGCCGCCTGGAATGAAGCCGGAGCCGATGGTCGGCTAGTGCTCGATGCCCTGCTGACCACCGCCAGGCAATTTTTAGCTCCAGGGGGCCGCTTGATTACCTCTTCATCATCACGCCATGGCCATCGCCAAACCCGACAGCTGTTAGAAACGCACTGGTCCCATCGCTGGCGGCAAATTTATGCCGCCGAGCATGCCATCCTGCCCGACTATCACGGCCCGTATATCAAGATTTGGCAGCATTTACAGGCGTTAGATGGTGATTTGCGGATCTATCAAATGGACAATCGCGGTCAGCGATTCGCGCCGCAAACCGATACCGCTGGCAACCCGATCGTGATCACTGAATTGTCTTTAACGGGGTCGCCTCAGCCCGTGCTGCTGCGCCCGCTGCCGGCTGGCGATTGGTCGGTTGAGTCACCCCAGGGCGATCGCCTCGTCATGCTCTCGGCCCATGATGATCGCCTACCAGGCCCCGCCACCAGCGAGCACTGGTACTACGAATACTACTTGTTTGAAGCGTGGCGCGAAAATGCGGCGGGTTAATGATTGCCCAGCCAGGCTCATGCATCGGCATGGGGATCACATAAGTTGGCACAGCCGAGACGGCTGTGCACTGGCAGGCGGATTGTAGGGACACAAAAGCTACTGTCCACCGCTGACTGCGATCGCTACGCCGACCTCCCAATCTAAGAAATCACCGACCATCAGCCAGGAGCAAGACACGATGGATCTGCCAGAATTTTTGCGCGAGTTACCATCTCAGTTTGAGCCGCTTCGGCCCTTTTTAGAGGCGAACTTGGTGCCCTATATCCAATTTCAAGCAACGCAGGCTCAACAACAAAACATCGCTACTATCAGCACCAGTTGGTGCCACGATCCCCTAGAACTTTGGCAGAGCAAGATCGGCGGTTATCCCTACCTACCCAAAGGCATGGCCTATCCGGCTGATCGCCAAACCGGCCAGTTGATGATGTTTCTGATGCAAATCAACTGCGCCGATTTGCCCACTATCAGTAATTTGAATTTGCCTACACAAGGACTCCTGCAATTTTATGTGGGGCTAAATGTCTGCATGTGTGAGCTGAGTCCTGAACAACACCGCGTTCTCTATATTCCTGAAGTGTCTTATGACACCAATGACCTCATCACTGACTTTAGGTTTCTGGAGGAACCAGCCAGAAAGCTGGAATGGTACGACGACGTGTACACCTTAGATTTTTCTACACAGCAGGACGTTTTCTGGGTTGCCCGCGAACAGCTAGACGACGAGTTTGAAATTCCTGAAGCCCTAGAAGCACTCTACGAAGACTTTGATGAGTGGATTGCAGATTATGAGGACAGATGCTCCCTATCCGCACCCAGTCAGGGGGGACGGCAAAATAAACTAGGAGGCTACCCAGAACTACATTCCACCGTAGAAGACACCATCGAAGGAGCCAGAGGGCACCTGCTGCTGGAACTTCAGCACGAATTTAATTGTGATGACAACTTTTACTTTTTTATTGAAGATGCAGATCTCGCCAGCCGGAACTTTAACCGCATCGAATCCTATTTCCTCCGAAATTAAGGGACGTTGTCAGTCATGGATGCAACAATATCTGGCCTTGTGCTGCTGATCCTATTCGTGATGCCGTTTTTGGTGTCTGGGGCGATCGCTTTTATACATAGCCACTCCCTCCTATCGCCGCTCATGGTTCTCATCGGCATGATCATCGGAGCCATCACAATTATGGTGTCCGGAATAGCCTGGTTACAATCCTTACATAGCGAATGGATCCAGTCCCAAGCCGTAGGATTCATCTTCCTGCCAGTCATTCTGCCGTTTTATGCTTACCTCGGGGCAGTGGCTGGTGCGAGTTTGGTCGCCATACTTTATGGACACCAAAAACATCATGGCCTCTCTGGTTGGTTGGCTGTCGCTGCCATGGGGCTCACCATCGTTGTGGCGGGGCTGATCCCCGCTGCTCTCTTGATGATGCAGTCCGGTGAGGCTGACAGCAGTCGGTTTTCGAGTGCCGATCATGCGTGGTTCTTCGCGATGCTGCCGATTGTTATTACCGCCATGGGGGCAGCCAGTGCTTGGCTCTCCACGACATTCACCGTTTGGGTGTTTAGCCTATGTCGGCTAATGCGCTAGTTTTTTGATTAGAGCAAAACTGCGAATACAGCAATGGCAGCACCGCTAACAATTCGCTGAAGCTGACGACAGCCGTTAGCCCGACGACCTTCATACTCGACAGCGATCGCGGTTCAGCTCAATCATGAGCCCTCATACCGGCTCAGTTATTCCTGACGTGTTCACTCTGAGCGAGGAGCGTTTGCATGACAAACGGCAAGATGGCCTCGTTTTGGCTGTGTTCTGCCCCTTCGGTAAAGACCACCAGCTGAAATGGTGAGTAGCCGTCTAGCTCAATATATGCAGCGTCGTGGCGCACTTTGCTGGTGAGTCCGGCCTTTGACCATAGAGCCGCCTGGAGCGGCAACCCCGCGCCCAGAAAGCCCGTCACCTGATTTTCCGGGTCGGCGGCGAGGGCGCGAGGGTCAAGGGAGCGGCGCATGAGATTCATCATGGTTTGCGATCGCGCTCCACTCACGGCCACCCCACCCACAATGCTGTGCAGTAGCCGCGCCGTGGCTTCCGTCGTCAGCAGGTTGCGATTTTCGTAAGTTTCTCCCAAAAATATCCGCTCGCGACCGTAGGGGCCATCGCACCAGGTTTTTTGGTTAGCGTTGATGGTTGCCAACTCGGGCCACTGGAGCGATTGCAAGAAGCGATTAATGATATTGCGCTGAATTTTCCAGGTTTCAAAGGGGCCAGGGGGCAATTCGGGACCGCTGGTGGTGCCTGTGAGCACGTCGATCACAAACCCCGTCGCATCATTGCTGGAATCTACAATCATATCCCGCAGGGCGCGCTCCACCTCGGGGGTGGCGGGCACCATATCCCGCTCCAGCCATTCGTGCGCCGCGACGAGATAAAACAGTTTCACCACGCTGGCCGGATAGATCAGCTCAACCCCCCGATAACTGGCCCCGCGCGGTCGATGTTGCCAGAAATCCGCCACGCTAATTGCGCCCCCCGTATTGATGGGAAACGGCGGCTCATAAACCAGCCAAGTCGCGGCAATTTGGTTGCGGGCTAACCGGGGAAATGCTTCCCAGGTGGCTTCGAGCACTTGGTCTAAAACCGTCTGTAACTGAGTATCACGCTCAAAAAAAGTTGCCGCCACGATCGCGCTTCCATCCCGTAAATATCAGATCAACCTTACCGGGTTATGGGAGGTGTCAGGGAGGGGTCACAACGCCAGGGCCGAATTTGTCGGGCAACGGGGTCAGCAATTGAGGTTAAGCCAGGGAGCGATCGCCGTATTTCCCCGGGAACTGATGCCACCAGTCGTCTCGTCATGATTTGAAAAGAAATCTCGGGAATGGTAAATTCCGTTAGAGACGTAACAGAAAGTTACGCTCCCTTTTTAACCTTAAGTGAGCAATCTGACATGATGGCGGAATCTCCGTTTTCGCGATCGCTAGGCCAATCACCACAGCCCGCTGAAAAGCGCATCGTTGCAATTGGAGACAGTCTGGTTTATGGGTTTGGTGACCCTGAGGGGGGCGGCTGGGTCGAACGGCTACGACGACAATGGCTCCAACCAGAAACTCCCGGTCACGCCATTTACAACTTGGGGGTGCGGGCCGATACCACCTATCGGGTGGCTCAACGGTTGGTGCAGGAGTTTCAAACCCGAGGCGAATTCCGTAACCGTGTACCGGATTTGATCTTGCTCTCGGTCGGCCTGAACGACACTTGCCGAGTGGGTAAGCCCGATGGCCGCCCCTTTACCGAATTTGCCATGTTTCAAGCACAGATGTCGGACCTGTTAGAGACGGCTCAAGCCCTGTGTCCTGTGGCGTTTGTTGGCATGACGCCAGTCATTGAAACCCAGATGCCCTTTGCCGAAGTCCTCTATTACAACCAAGTTGACCAACAGCGGTACAAAGACTTTACGAAACGGGCCTGCGAGCAGCGTGCGATTCCCTATTTGGACGTGTTGGATGTGTGGCACCGACGGGGCGAGGCCTGGTGGCGATCGCGGATTTCTAGCGATGGACTGCATCCCAACGTCTTGGGCTATCGTTCCTTGCTCGCCGACATCATGGACTGGCCGGCTTTTTGCAATGTGCTGTAAGCCGGTCAACACAATGACCTGGCAGGTAGGTTTCGACAACTTTGCTCAACTCTCAACTTTCTACCCGGCAGGCAGTCTGGCTGATTAAGTGGAGTTCAAATCAATTTTTGATTTGACGGTAAGTTAGGCCCAGCGACGCTGAACAGCATCGAGAGAGCGTTGAGTCAGGACAGATTTGCCCATATTTTTGAGGGACATCAAAGCCAGCTTAGCCCAGGGCTTCTAAATAGTCGCGTACGCGGTTACGACGCTTAGGCTGGCGTAGCTTTTGCAACGCCTTTGACTCAATTTGGCGCACCCGTTCGCGGGAGAGTTCCAGCGTACGGCCAATCTCAGCGAGGGAATAGGGCGTGCCATCTTTCAGACCAAACCGGAGATGAATGACATCTCGTTCGCGATCGGTCAACTCTGACATGAGCTGTTTGAGGTCGCGGCGCAGTGACTCCCGCATCATTAACTCTTCTGGCGAGATGCTGTCGGTTTCCAAGAGTTCGCCGAGCTCAGTGTCGCGCTCTTTGCCAACTTTGGTGTCCAGGGAAACCGAACGCGGCACCCGCACCAACACTTCCCGCACTTGCTCGGGTTCCATGTTCAGCTCCTTCGCAATGTCTTCTAAGGAAGGGGTATGGCCTTTGTCTTGCGAGAGCTTGCGCTGAGCTTTCTTGATTTTGTTGAGCTTTTCGGTGATGTGGACGGGCAGGCGAATGGTGCGGCTTTGGGTCGCGATCGCCCGAGTAATCCCCTGGCGAATCCACCAATACGCATAGGTGCTAAACCGATAGCCCTTCGTCGGATCAAATTTCTCAACCGCCCGTTCCAGCCCCAGCGTCCCTTCCTGAATCAGATCAAGCAGTTCCAACCCACGATTTTGATATTTTTTGGCTACCGAGACCACTAACCGTAGGTTGGCCTTGATCATGCGCTCTTTGGCCCGCACTCCTTCCCGAATCACAATATCCAGTTCATCGGTGGAAACGCCAGCGAGCTGTGCCCAAACTCGTTTGCCTTCCATCAGCGTTGGTTTGAGATCAGCCAAGGGCACCTCTGATTCTTTGGCCCATTTTTCCAATGATGGACGATAGCCGAGATGAGAGGTCAGGCGATCGCGGGTACGCATCAACCGCGCATAAATCTCCAGCACCCCACCACTCTGTTCACCCGTGCTGTCCCGCAGTTCGATCATTTCCATATAGCGCTGCACATGCTGCGCTTCAGAAACTTCTTCATCCCGTTGCAGTAAGCTCACTCGGCCAATTTCTTGTAAATACAGGCGCACTAGGTCAGTTGTGCGACGGGTTTTGGTCTGACTTACGCCAACCGTGACACTGGCAATCAAGTCGTCATCGTCCGATGTCATTAAGTCGGCATCTTCCGGTGGGGCAACTTCATTCAGCCCCTGATCATCCTCTAAATCTGGATCAGTCAGAACCTTGCTGGTGGTTTCCGGTTGGCTGGTGGTGTAAGTCATAGGAGGTATGAAGTATTTCCAGGGTGGCACAATGAGGTGCCGTCAGCTATGGGCTTAATATGCCCACTTGCCGCGACTTAGCATCAAAGCGCTGAGTTCTAGGCCAAGAACTGGATCTTTCTCAGAAAACAGCCCGATGATGATTAGGCTTAGTGTATGGAGTCGCTTGACTCCGCTATGTGACCTGGGTCAGGTCGGTAGGATAACCTTCGTCACGCGATTGCCTAATTCCAGAACTTTTTCGAGATTTTTCACAGTCAATTTTTCGTCCTTGCCAACAAACGACACCTCCAGGTTGTGCAAAGTTCCCATTAGCGCCCCGGGCTCGGCCTGTTCATCAAAGTTTGTGGTGAATCACAGCGATGGCCTACGGACGGTATAGGGGCCAAGCTGCCGTCAAACTTGGCATAAAAAAAGAGCGCCCGCAGTACGGACGCTCTTGAGTGCAGTTTCGTGAATCGGTGATTACAGCGCGTTACCGCGAGGCAGCACTTCTTCAGGAAATACAAACTTTTCGTGGGGTTGGTCGGTCGGTGCCATCCAAGCCCGGATACCTTCGTTCAACAAAATGTTCTTCGT
>NZ_JACSWC010000038.1 GCF_016888165.1 Halomicronema sp. CCY15110
AAGATCACCCCCAGGGCAATGGTGCCGACAAATTCTCCCGCCGCCCCCGGCAGCAGGTAGATGGGCAAAAACGTTAGTACCGTGGTCGCCGTCGAGGCCAGCAGCGGCACCTGCAAGCGGTGCACCGTGGTCGTCGCAGCGTGGAGCGGGTCAGCCCCCTGGCGAATATCCGCCTGAATCTCATCTACCACCACGATCGCATTGTCGATCAGCAGACCCAGGGCAATGATCAGCCCCGTCACCGACAT
>NZ_JACSWC010000380.1 GCF_016888165.1 Halomicronema sp. CCY15110
ACTCATCCAGTCAACACCTTGGAGCAAGCCTTACCGGTTATTCAGTGGTATCGTTGGCGCTGGCGCATCGAGCAACTCTTTGCCATCCTCAAGCGGGTCGGCCTGGACCTCGAATCGACCCGACTGGAGTCCGCCCAAGCCATTGAGCGCCTCAGCATCCTCGCCCTCATGGCCGCACTCCGGATTCTCCAACTCAAAGAAGGGCGAGA
>NZ_JACSWC010000381.1 GCF_016888165.1 Halomicronema sp. CCY15110
GTGAAACTGGCGCGTCGCAGCAACTTCCGCATGAGAATGGAGAACCAGATTTCAATTTGATTGAGCCAAGAACAATGTTTGGGGGTGAAATGGACGACCAAGCGGTGCTCCGGATTAGTTAAGAAGGCGGTGCGAGTGGCCATCGACTTCAGGATGCCAGATTGACCTTTCTGTCCTAACGGCGGTGGGTCGGGTTCCAGAGCGGCGGCGAGTCGCACCAACGCTTCTGAGCGATGGGTATTGAGGCAGTCCATGACCAGATGAATTTTGGGGGCATCGGCGATGGGGGCAAGCAGGGCTTGGAGATGGGCGTCTAAATCTTGCTCGGTGCGGGTGTCGCCGACGGTCGCCTGGTCAATGCGTCCGGTGGCCACATTCAAGCTGGCAATCAAGGTTTGAGTGCCATGGCGTTGGTATTCAAACTCCACCCGCACACAGCGCCCGGGTTTCATGTCAATATCCGGCATCACGCGCTCCAAGGCCTGGATGCCGGTCATTTCATCGAGACTGTAGGTGTACTCGCCGCGTTCAGAGCGCTCGGCGGCCTGTTCGTAGACCTGGCAGATGTCTTCGACTTTAGTGGCAAAGTCCGGGTCGGGGGGGGATGAAGCCAGTAACGACTCTGGTGCGGCTTCAGTTCGGCTTCGGCTAACAGACGCCCCACATGGCGACTACTGATACTCGCCACAATACCTTGTTTGACCAGTTCATCGGCTAACTCTCGGGGCGTCCAATGACTCAGGGGGCGTCCATATTGCTCGGGGGGCGCGCAGGCTAACGCATAGAGTTGGGTGATTTGCTCCAGGGTAAAGGTCGCCGGGGCACCCGAGCGTGGCGCATCGGCTAACCGCTCCGCCACTGGCCGTTCAACTCCCTGGAGGGTCTGCCAGCGGCGACGCCAACCGCGACTTGTCTGCTCGGTGATGCCTAACTCCCGCGCAATCTGACCTTGGCTTTCCCCCGCGCTGGCCCGGAGAATAATCTGGGCTCGCAATGCCAGTTGTTGGGGCGTACTCGGTCGCTTCACCAACTGCTCTAGTTCGTGACGCTCGGTTTCACTCACAACGAGGGCGGGAAGGGCGGGACCAGGCATTCGACGTCAGCCTCTAAAACTCACTCCTTAAGG
>NZ_JACSWC010000382.1 GCF_016888165.1 Halomicronema sp. CCY15110
TACAGCGGTTGGCGCTACGCCCAGGTGATTCAAGGCGGCGAGAGTTTCGTCGCCTTATCAGAAGGGTTGCAGAATGCCCTGTCTGCCAGTGGTGGAGCACCCAAAGAGCATCGCACTGATAGCCTCAGTGCCGCCTATCGCAATACGGGCGGGAAAGGCCGCAAACCGTTGACCCGCTTGTATGACGACCTGTGCCATCACTATCGTCTAGAACCTACCCGCAATAACAAAGGGATTGCCCACGAGAATGGCGCGATTGAGTCTCCCCATGGTCATCTCAAAAACCGCCTCACCCAAGCCTTGTATCTGCGGGGCAGCAGTGACTTTGAGAGTGTGACGGCCTATCAGGACTTCATTGCGACCGCGGTCGAGAAGCTGAATCAGCAACACCAGGCGAAGTTTGCCGCAGAACAAAAACATCTCCAGTCCTTGCCTCAGCATCGGGTGGCGGACTACGAAGTGCTCACCGCGCGGGTGAGTAGTCGCAGCACCATTGATGTGCGTTGCATTCTCTACACGGTGCCGTCTAGGTTAATCGGTCGTCAGCTCGAGTTACACCTTTATCACGACCGCCTTTGTGGTTATCTGGAGCGGCAGTTGGTGGTCGAACTGCCCAGAGTGCGCGTGACGGCCAAAGACAAGCGCCGAGCCCGGTGCGTCAACTACCGTCATGTCATTGAAGGACTGCGGCGCAAACCCCGCGCCTTCCTCTACTGCACCTGGCAGCAAGACTTATTACCGAATGACCACTATCGAACCTTGTGGCCGCAGCTTGAAGCCGCGTTTGACCGCGATTCTGCTGCTTTGCTCATGGTGGAAGCGCTCTACATTGCGGCGACCCAAAACCGCGAAGCGGCGGTGGCGCAGTATCTCGAAGCGCAACTGGCGGCGGGGACGTTGACGCTAAGGGCACTCCGTCAACACTTTCAACTCCTCACCAAGTCCGCCCTGCCGACCGTACAGGTGCAACAACACAACCTCCAAGACTATGACCAACTCCTCCGAGCCGACGCCAGCCGTGAGCCCTTACCAGAGCTTGAGTCTGCACCTCAAACAACTGCGACTCTCCCACATGCTCCAGCATTGGGAAAGTCTCGAACATCAAGCCATGCAAGAGCAGTGGTCTTACGCTCAATTCTTGCTGGCACTTTGCGAGTTGGAGGTGGACCGGCGCTGGAGCCTGCGCCTCAAACGCGCCCTGCAAGAGGCCCAACTGCCCGCTGCCAAAACGGTTTCCAACTTTGACTGGGACCATGTGCCGAAGCTCAATCCTGCCCCATTGATGCAACTCGCCACTGATGCAGGTTGGCTAGAGCGCGCCGAAAACTGCTTAATCTTTGGTCCTTCCGGAGTGGGTAAAACTCATCTCGCCGCCGCGATTGCACGAGCGGTGGTCGAACTGGGCCAGCGAGCGAAATTCTTTGCGGCCACCACCTTGGTTCAACACTTGCAGCAGGCCAAGTTGCAACTGCAACTACCTGCCCTGCTCAAGAAACTCGACCGCTTTGACCTGCTAGTCATCGATGATTTGGGCTATGTCAAAAAGTCGGAG
>NZ_JACSWC010000383.1 GCF_016888165.1 Halomicronema sp. CCY15110
ATGAAGGTCATGGCGATCGCGGCCAGCAGTGCCGTCCCGGACGTCAACGGCGCGGTGAACAGATTGCCCTTGACGGCAGCCCCCGCGTAGAACATCAACGGCAGCCCCAGTAAAAAGCCATACCAGGCCGGATGGCAACGCCAGAGAAAAATTCGCGATAGAAATCGCCGTAAGCCCGCCCGCCCGCCGTAGTGAGTGACCAGAATAAACGCCGCGATCGCTGGAGCCCACACCGCCAGAATAAAGAGCGGATGATGCCCGCTCATCTCGCCAAAGACAGCCCCCATCGGGCCCGGCCAGAAAATATACAGCGCCAAAATGCCCCAGGCGATGCCAAAGGTCATCAACAGAAAGGGGGCGATCGCAGTCCCGGGCACAGGATCCGGCTGGGTAGCGGGTAAGTTGCTCTGCTTCATGAGAGATCCTGGGCTTAAACTTTAGGGCAGCGCGCTTTCCTCCTTCTCTAGGCCATAATTGCGATACTGCGATTTAGTGTTGGGTGGGTTAAGCAGTCCCAATTGCTCGTAACACTCAATAGTCTGGGCCGGGGGATGCGATTGCCCTGGGGGCATAAAACCCCCTTTCTATCTTCTAATTCATATCTTGCAGACATTCAGCTGTAGGCTTTAGCCCGGTCAAATATCATCCAAAGGATTTGCCTCTGAACGCTCCGTCTCCTTGGTGGGCGATGTTGAGTTTTTCTCTGATTTCGTCTGGGCGGTTTTGGTCTTTTCCTGCACCTGCGTGGCGACGTCGTGGGCCGTATGTTGGATGCGATCGCCAGCATCCGTCAGGGTCGATTGAGCCCGGTCTACCACCTGCTGAGTCACCCCATGGGCTTGTTCGGCGATGTCCGATACCGTTGTTTGCACGTGTGCGGTAGCTTGCTGTGTCTTCTCTTTGACCTGAGCCGCCGTGGACTGGCCACTTTCCTTCAAAGCCGTTATGTCTTGCCTGGTTCGAGCCAAATCTTTCTTCAGGTATTCAGTGACCTGGTTGAGTTTATCTTTCAGCCCTGCTGAAAATTGCTCTGCCGCTTTCACCTGATCGGCTTTCGCGATTAATCGCTTAGTGCCAGTACTGAGCACGGCTTCGGGCAGCAACACGTAAACGCCATCTGTGAGGCCCTGCCAACCGTTTGAGTGAAACAAGTAAGCCACGACCGCCCCGGTTTGCAGGTCAAGGCAATAATCGGTAATCGTTCCGGCTTTATTACCATCATCAGTCCAGAGTTCGTGCCCAATGACCAACTCTGAGCCTTGAGGGGTTTCTTCTGACGCTTCTAACGTGAGAGAAACTAACAGACTATCTTCGCCAATCGCCTCGACCTGCTCCCATCGGAGAAACTGCTTGGTTCTCCCCAGCAGACCGGACTCAGAAACAACTGCCATGACTTGGTGAATCGTTGTGTCCAGCCAAAATTCCTTGACGTGGCCAATTTCTTCAGTCGTTTCGTGATTCAAAATCAATCGCCCCAGCAGACTACTTTGCTGAAGGGTTGTTTTAGGGAATGTGGTAAGAGAGGTCATTTTTATTCTCCGTATCTTATGAGTCCTACAGCGTTTCTGTAGTGAGTGAGGTGCAGCCATCAATTCACCCCGTTATTGACAGGTGAGAAGAGGCACCTCAGTAGGCAAAAAATGTTGTACAGATACAAAAATTACTGGTCTGGGGTCAGACCTCGACGGATGATTTCTAACCTCAGATCAACCGCTTCAGCACCTTTAGCACATTCGGCTTCTCGCCAGGCTTGCAGTAATTCTTTGTCAGACAGATTTGCGTAAGCAGCGTTTTCTTCTGGAGCGGATATCCCGGGTTCTTGCTGAGCTTTCTCAAGCAGGTCTCGGTCTTTAGAGCTCTTTAGATCAAACGATTCCAAAAAAGTATTCGTCATTTTTTTGTCCTTAATTAACGCCATCTCCTCGCATCAGCGTTTTACCTAGATGTTGCAAGCGGTTTATCAACCTCATCCAGATTCGGAAGTGGAGTTTTAGCCTCTGCTCGAACCTCACCGCCTGCGGCATCTCTTCTTATCAAGGAGAGGTTAGGAGAGGCTTGCCCGAACACGCAACACTCCAGTTTTTAACTTGGACTTGGTTCAAAGCTTTCCGATTTATCCAGATTGTCAAGGGGCTGGGGTATTTAATAACGGCCAGCCGAAGCGTGAATCGATGGCTCAAATAGTTTGATGTCACCAACTGGACTGGGCATTTGTACCTTCAAGTGCCCAGTCCAGTCATCAGCTAGCGACAGCAGCCAAGATTTTCTCCGTGAGCATAGGCTCTGTTTTCTCGTAGGGGGAGAAACAGACGCGATCGCACAGTTTCACCTTAGCTGCGACTCATTAGGTCGCAGAGATGATTGCATCTGAAATAATCGAATACTGTATCGGGTAATCACTCCGACTAAAGCATAAATAAACAATCTCTCCATCAGCAGATGAAAACTGTCTTGATCTAGGTATGAAAGGCTTGCTGGTCACATCGCAATAGTGCCGATAGGCTCGCATCGCTTTGCCAAAAAGAGTATTGTCCATAATTAAAATATTTTCCTAAATAGCTTCATTTTCAGGATACAAACATTTCAAAAAAGATAAAAGTTGGGTATTAGTCTCTTATATCGTCTAGACACCATCACTGACAAAGGAATCACAGCTCCATGCCCTGTAAATATACTTATTTAGATGTTGAATATCTTGATTATTCTTAGTATTTTAGGTCTTTATTCAAGATATAACTTATTGAAGTTAAGTCTTTAGACAGATTTTTCTCCTCCTAATTGACCAACCCAAGCTACGGCCAGTGTTTTTGCCATGCTTGCCAGAGCAAGACGAACGTGACGTAAAGCGAAGTGCTGTGCTGTGATCACGTCGTTCGCTGCAGGTAAGTAGAAATTCAGAATTATCTATCTCTTCGGGCTTCGACTTCGCTCAGCCCTCAACGCCTTACCTGGCAAGCAATTTTGCTGATTGAGCGGAGTCGAAATCAGCC
>NZ_JACSWC010000384.1 GCF_016888165.1 Halomicronema sp. CCY15110
TCGATGACCCCATGTTTTCTGGCAGCATCCTACTACAACATGACTTGTGTGTACTTAGTAGCCTTGCCAAGGAGAGGTTAGGTGAGGTTTTCCCGATCAAGTATCGCTCAAGTTTTCAACTTGGACGTGGTTTAGCTGACCTGCTTGCTGCTCAACCAACCCCGAAACCAGGACTTTAGTTGTCTTAAAGGCGACTTCAGCTTTTTGAGGGCAATCTGACGATTCTTTTGAGCGAGTTCAAAATCAGGCTTGATTTCGACGGCGCGATCATAGCTGGCGATCGCCTCCTCATAGCGCCCTAAGTTACCGAGCGCATTGCCCCGGTTGTTCCAGGCTTCGTGTTTGTCCGGTTTAATGTCGACGGCGCGATTATAGCTGGTAATCGCCTCCTCATAGCGCCCTAAGTTGAAGAGAGCATTGCCCCGGTTGTTCCAGGCTTCGTGATAGTCCGGTTTAATGTCGACGGCGCGATCATAGCTGGCGATCGCCTCCTCATAGCGCCCTAAGTTACCGAGCGCAATGCCCCGGTTGTTCCACGCCTTGTGGTCGTCGGGTTTGA
>NZ_JACSWC010000385.1 GCF_016888165.1 Halomicronema sp. CCY15110
CTCACAGATGGCTCCCCTTCTCAATCTGAGAATCTAGCTACATCAATACTCTCAGGACTTTTCTGCACCACTAAGCCTAATCCTTCAGATTGCAAAAGTGCACAACATTTGACGCAGGCAACGCTGGCAGGATTAAAGTTTTCTAAGGTTGCAATATCAAATCCAAGGTCTGACATAACGCTGCCTCCTCAAAAGTGACGTCGCTTTTATTACGCGAGCGCGCAGGGCCTTGATAAATGCTTCCCCTTTCAGCAGCTCCACATCTTCCGCAAACATGGTGAAAATGCAGCGCATAAGAAAATTGGCGACTTCCTGAGGGGAGGGCGCAGCGCCCTGCGCCCCTACAGGGGCACTTTCTAGCCAGCGCGATAGCTTCGCCAGTTCCGCCACCACCTCCCGCGTCACCCGCGCGCGATACTTCCCCGAGTTCAGCGCTTGCGGGTCGGTGAAGATTTTGACGAAGCGATCGAACACCTCTGGCTGCTTCAGATCCGCCAGGTTCACCCGCTCACGGGCACCGTAGCTGCCATATTCCCCGCTAAAGCCCTCCCAAATCTCAAAGTG
>NZ_JACSWC010000386.1 GCF_016888165.1 Halomicronema sp. CCY15110
GAGTCACTAAAACCCTTATCAGCAAAGAGTTTGAGGGGGGAATGACACTATACACAGACTCTGTCGTTTTAGGCCCATTTGTGCCAGCGGGTTAATCAATGCGATGCTGAAAGCTGAATAAATTGGCGCGACTCAGCCATGGAAACCTTTACAGCCAACCGGGGGAGAGCGAATGGGAAGCGGGCGAGTTCAGGCGATGCAGACAAAAGAGATATTGGCAGCGCTGCTGCTCCTGCTGGGATTAGATCTCCCTCTGGCTGCCTCGATGCTGGCACCGACCGCGCTCATTGCGCAAGTCACCCCCAGCACCACTACAGGCAAACTGGACGAAAACAGTGGCATCCTGGAGGATGACGGTAGTTACTTCAACGTTTACACCTTTGAAGGGCAGGCTGGGGAAACAGTCAGCATTGAGATGTTGAGTGAAGCCTTTGACACCTATCTCCTGCTGCGAGGGCCAGAGGGCCAAGTTATTGCCCAGGATGACGATGGATATGGTGGCACGAATTCTCTGATTGTTGTGACCTTACCCGCTACAGGAACTTATCGGGTTATTGCTAACTCCTACACTGCTGGAGCAACCGGACAATACACTCTGACCTGGACTCCCGCAACTGCCGCTGATGCCGCTCAAGTGATAGCGCTGCGACGAGCCACCGAATTGAATCAACAGGCTAGTGAACTTTACCAATCTGGTCGTTATGGGGAAGCGGAACCGCTTTATCAACAGTCGTTGACGATTCGTCGCGAGCAGCTAGGGGAGCGCCATGCGGATGTGGCCAGCAGCCTGAACAGTTTGGCCTTGCTG
This sequence comes from Halomicronema sp. CCY15110, assembly GCF_016888165.1. GTDB lineage: Bacteria > Cyanobacteriota > Cyanobacteriia > Phormidesmidales > Phormidesmidaceae > Halomicronema. The sequence goes on from NZ_JACSWC010000386.1 coordinate 809, forward strand.
TATGTTGCCCAGGGACGTTATGGGGAAGCGGAGCCGCTTTATCAACAGTCGTTAACGATTCGTCGCGAGCAGTTGGGGGACCGCCATCCGGACGTGGCCACCAGCTTGAACAATCTGGCTGCGCTGTATTTTGCCCAGGGTCGTTATGGGGAAGCGGAACCCCTCTTTCAAGCGTCGCTGTCAATTCTGCGCCAGCAGTTGGGGGAACGCCATGCGGATGTGGCCAGCAGCCTGAACAATCTGGCCTTGCTGTATGGTACTCAGGGACGTTATGGGGAAGCGGAACCGCTTTATCAACAGTCGTTAATGATTCGTCGCGAGCAGTTGGGGGACCGCCATCCGGATGTGGCCACCAGCTTGAACAATCTGGCTGCGCTGTATTTTGCTCAAGAGCGTTATGGAGAGGCCGAACCACGTTATCAAGAAGCCCTGTCGATTTTTCGCGAGCGACTAGGGGAAAGCCATCCGAATGTGGCCCAAATCCTGAACAATCTGGCCTCGCTGTATGTTGTCCAGGGACGTTATGGGGAGGCGGAACCGCTCTTTCAATCGTCGCTGTCGATTCGTCGCGAGCAGTTAGGGGAACGTCATCCCGATGTGACCGAAAGCCTGAATAATCTAGCCGAACTGTATCGTGCCCAGGGCTTTTATGGGGAAGCAGAACCGCTTTATCAACAGTCGTTAACGATTCGTCGCGAGCAGCTGGGGGACCGCCATCCGGACGTGGCCACCAGCTTGAACAATCTGGCTGCGCTGTATCAAGCCCAGGGTTTTTATGGGGAAGCGGTTGCCGCCTTTCAGGCTGGACTGGCCATTGAAGAGTGGCATCTGGAGCTGAACCTGGCGACGCTTACCGAAGCCCAGCGCCAGGACTATGCGGCTACCTTGTCGGGGACCACAGACGCAGCGACATTCCTGGCGCTGCAAACCCCCGAAGCAAAGTCCTTGGGGCTAACAACCCTATTACGTCGAAAAGGCCGTCTATTAGGGGCGGGCAGCAGTAGTCTCCAGCGACTCCAGCAAAATTTAACCCCGGCAGACCAGGCAACGCTGGATAACCTGTTGACTGTCCGTCAACAACTGGCCACCCTCACCTTCAATCCCCCGCCTAATCTGCCGTCCGAGCAATATCGGGTGCAACTGGCACAACTAGAGACCGAAGCCACAGATCTGGAAAAGACCCTGGCCCAGCGCAGCGCAGCCTTCCGAGTGGAAAGCCAGCCCGTTGACATTGAGGCAGTGCGGAGCCAGATTCCACCGGATAGCGTGCTGGTAGAGTACGCTCGCTATCGTCCTTTTGATGCCCAGGCAAATTTCGGCGATCACTTCGGTACCCCTCGCTACGCGGCCTATCTACTCTTCCCCGATGGCCGCATCGAAGTCATTGACCTGGGCGATGCCGCTGAAATTGATGCCGCCATTGATGCCTTTGTCAGCCTGCTGCAAACTCGCAGTGCCAACTTTCGACAGGCCGCGCCCGTCCTGCGCCCGGATGTCGTCGAGGGGATGACCCGCAACCTCAGAACCCTCATTTTTGACCCCCTTGCCCCCTCCCTGCAAGCTACCGACCATCTCCTGATTTCTCCCGATAGCCAGCTCAACCGCGTTCCCTTTGAGGCATTGCCGACCGAAACAGGTGGAGACTATCTGGTGCAGCAATACCAGATCAGCTACCTCAACTCCGGTCGGGACTTGCTACGCTTTGGCGTCGTCGAACCCAGCCGGAATCCGGCGGTCATCCTGGCCGATCCGGACTATGAAACGATCCAGATAGCCCAGGGTCGTAGCCTGGGAGACAACCGTCGTTCTATCGATTTGAATCAAATTCGCTTTGGGCGACTCCCTGGCACTGCTGCCGAAGCCGCCGTCATTCAACCGCTACTGCCCAATGCCACCGTTTTGGTCGAGGATGAAGCGACTGAGAATGCGCTGAAGCAGGTCGAGGCTCCCCAGATTCTGCACATTGCCACCCACGGATTCTTCCTGGCCAATGTCGAACGCCCGTCCAGCGAGGCTCAACGTGGCATTGGCATCATTTCCAGTGATACCCCTTTTGCCCGCCCCACAACGCCTAGTGTTGCGATCGAAAATCCGCTGCTGCGCTCTGGTCTGGCTCTGGCCGGCTTCAACACTCGTCAGAGTGGCAGTGAAGATGGCGTCTTGACCGCTCTGGAAGCATCCACGCTCAATCTCTCTGGCACTCAACTCGTGGTGCTCTCTGCCTGTGAAACCGGTCTGGGCGATATTGCTAACGGCGAAGGCGTCTATGGTTTGCGTCGCGCCTTTGCCCTGGCTGGAGCCGAAACCCAACTGATGAGCCTGTGGCAGGTCAGCGACGATGGCACCCAAAGTCTCATGGCTCGCTACTATGAAAAATTGATAGCCGGGATGGGCCGTAGCGAAGCCTTGCGAGCCGTGCAGTTAGAGATGATTGCGGCAGGCGGGGAATTCAGTCATCCCTACTACTGGTCGGCCTTCATCCTGGCTGGGGACTGGCGTCCCCTGTAGACCTAAGCGGGTATGGCTGCAAAGATCCAATTTGCCTCTGAAATGTTCTGCATAGCTTCTACAGGGCCTAAAACAACGGTTGCTGCGACTTACTGCCATTTAGTACATTTGGATTTAGGAATTCAAGGAGGTTTGGTATTTTCAGCTTCTTTGGGCAGAGGCAATTCTCAATAGCCACTTATTAATAAGAGTCACTAAAACCCTTATCAGCAAAGAGTT